>NZ_JAPDDT010000016.1 GCF_025950235.1 Luteolibacter arcticus
ACCCGGACTTCGTGGCTTTGATGCGGGTAAGAAAATTACAGGAAGAAAGAGACACGTCCTGGTAGACACGCTGGGCTCCATCCTCGCGCTGAAGGTTTCCGTAGTGCCATGGAGTGCAACTCCCCCATGGTCGGCAATTTACCACCCACCCATCCGCCCCTCAAGGCGACGAGAAGAATTCCTGCATGGGAAGCCGTGGGAAATGAGTTCTCCTTCAACCAGGCTTTCGCCGACATCCGATAGATCGGGTCCCACAAGGTATCGACGTCCAAGGTCGAACTTAGGCGGCTGATTTGTTTCAGCTCGTCCGATAGTTGGTGCCGCGCGGCTATCACGCACGCGATTCCAACCGCAGCGTAGGCACCGATAAGGAAGGGGATCATAGGATAATGGCGGCTAGGGAATCACAAGCCACACCTCAGAGCGACGGTTGCGTGCCTTTCCGGCATCATTGTCATTTGCGTCGATCGGGAACTGATCTTCCAGCCCCGCGGTCTTGGCATCCAATCCCGAGGGCCGCAGGGAAGCTGCTACTGTCTCGGCGCGCCGCCGAGACAAGGGGAGATTGATCTCTGCCCCACCCGTGTTGTCGGTGAATCCCAGGATGACGACCTTCGCGGAAGCAAAGTCCTTGGCAATCTGTTGGGGAACGCGTTCGAGGTCGCCAAGCGCATTGAGATCAAACGTGTCTACCTGTCCAAGCTATGGCAGCAGTCTCCCGGGAATCCTTCCGTTCCCGCTTACTTCTCGATCGATGAGGATGATTACTACTTTCGCATGCGAGATGGTGTGAGAGTCCCCGCCCGGAAACTCGAAGCGGAGTTCGAATAGAGGGGGCTGATTCTCACTCTCTCCATTTCTCAATGGAGAGGCAGTGGATGTCGTAGACTTCCCGCGGCGTTAGCCGCCGGCTTGATGACTACGCCTTACTGGATTGGCGTCTTCCACCGACGCTGTCTCCACGCCAGCCAGCCCGCCCAGATGATTAGCACGATGATCGCCATCACAAGATCCGGCATCACGCGGACCTCCCCGCCAGCCTGCCTCCATCGCGCTGCCATCTCACCGACAGTTAAGACGTAATCATTGGGGTCTCGGCCCACGGAAAGCCCTTCGAAGTGCTTTCCGGGCCATCGCGTCAAGATAGTATGATGGTCGCGCCGCATGAGGGTCCACTCGTGCCAAGTGCCGCCGGAAACAAGTCGGCCGGAATCCCACGATGCCCAGCCGATGAACGCTAGAGAGAGGATTCCCAGCCAGAAGGAGATCGACTTCCAGAGATTACGCGGGCGCAAGTGTAAATGCAGGTTCATGGCAAATGGAAGAGCATCAAGAGGGGAACTGGGCTCCAAGTCTGTGGCAGAAGTCGCCGCAACGCTTTGATGCTTCACTACCGCGCCGCGAACGCAGGAGAAAAGCGAGAAGAACCGCCACCGGGTTCGCGGACGTAAAGTCCTGGGGTGCCGGTGCGCTCCCTTGGGTAGCACCCTGTTTCAGGGCGTTGCAGAGCTTGGCAGCTTGTCGTGGGTATCAGCCAAGCGAAAGTCATAAACCTCAAGTAAGTCAGGACCAACTTTTTTGGGGGCACGCCGCTGAATGGCGCGATTCGGTAAAGAAGGAGGTATAAGCCAGCCGCTCGAACAAGCCATGCGGAAGAAAAAAGGTCCGGTGTCCCTAGGAGAGCACCGGACCTGAAGAAACCGAAGAGGCAGTCCGTTTATTCGTCGGCGGTTTGGCGAAGGAACGCCTTTCCGATCGGCGGATTGAGCAGGCGAATGCGCAGCGTCTGCTTGTTGAAGTCAGCCGGGTCGATCACAGAGGAAAGCACCTCGTAATCCACTCCTTCGACAAGCGGGGTCCATGGGTTCGCCAGCGTCTCCGAGATCTGGAATCCGAAGTCGAGGTTCGCCCCACGATTGCGGCGGAAGACATACTCCAGCCCGCCCGGGCCCTTTTCCACCAAGGAAGGTGCCCCGTCGGACTTGTTCGGATCTCCGGCAAAGGCGAACTCGAAGAAGTTGTCGCCGCTGTCCGCATCCGGGTTCGCACTCTGGGCACTGTTCGAATCGCCCGGCAGGAAGTAGCGGTAGCTCTTCCACCAGGCATCGTAGCTGGTGAGTTCCGGCGCTTGGCCCTCGAGGTTGAGGTCGAGGTCCAGCCACACCGAGCGGTGATCGGAGGCATCCAGCAGGTAGACCGTCGCATGGTCGGTGCGCGGCCAGTGCACGCCGGACTGGTTCAGGTCGAAGCCCCATGCCGAAGGCAACGCGAAGTCCGCCCGCAGGTTGAAGCTCGAGGTCTTCGTGGACTCGTTGTTGAACGAAGCAGGCACCTGTTGCAGCGCGCCGGTGCTTTCCGGCGTGAGCGAGGTGTCAACCAAGGCACTGCCGAGCAGCGCGTTCGATCCCTCGAAGGACGAGTCGCCATCCACCGGATCGGCATTCAGGTCGCCCAGGATCACGAAGCGCTTGTTCGCACCGAGGCCGCCCGAGGGGATGCCGGTGTAGAGCTCATTACCCGCGGCATCCGCGCCGGTGACGGTGATCTGCGAGTCATCGTAGATGTAGTCGTCGTTCGCCGGATTCACGTAGTCCGCCCAGAAGCGGATCTCGTCGTTGTTGCGAAGGCCGTTCCAGTCCGCGAAGGTGGCGGGGGAGCCGGTCTTCACCATGTGGGTCAGCGTCTCGCCGTCGTCGAAGACCGGCGGCGTCGGGTGGCTGCACAGGAGATGGAGCGGCTGGCCGCGGACGATGACCGGGACATCCCAATGGCTCTTCGAGGAGAGGCGGAAGACCTTCAACTCATCGGCATTGTAGAAGCTCGCCGTGTTGCCGTTGCCATCCGTATCCGCCGGATCTTCCGGCAGCAGCGCACCCGGCATGTCCTTCCAGAGGAATTTCTGGAAGGTGCGGGCATTCGCTGCATCGATCGGATACTTGGAAAGTACGACGAAGCCGTATTTGCCGGGGAATTGGCCGAAGCCGAACGAATCGTCGCCGTAGCCCTGGTCGCCCGGGGTCGTGTCCGTCACGCCATCATTGCGCAGGTCGTAGCCGGCCTTGAGGCCGGTATTGGTGCCGCCGATGAATTCATACGGATACTGGACGCTGGTCAGCCCGGCCACCTGGGGCACGCCGAGGTAGTTCGTGCGCAGCAAATTCACCCGCGCCAGCGTGCCGGCCGCGTCGAAGTTCTGGCCGCTGTAGACGAGGTCGATTTCATTCAGCAGGACGATGTCAGGCCTGACCCGCTGGATGACCTCCGCGACCTTCTTGATCGAGGGGTGCGTGCCACTTGCGAGTGCTGTGCCCAATGCATTGGCATCGCCGGCGTTGCCATTGATGTCATCCGAGTTCATCGCGGTGTTGAAGGTCGCCACACGGATGTCGCCGTCCTGCGCCGGGATCACAAATTGGCCGAAGTTCACCGGCACGTTTTTGCTCACATTGACCGCTCCGCTCGCGCCGTCGGTTACGGTCAGCGTGGCGGAGTAGGTCGCGCCGTTCGGGTAGATGTGCTTCGGGCTCTGCGACGTGGACACCGGCGTCGCATCGCCGAAGGTCCACGAGTAGGTGTAGGGCTCCACGCCTCCGGTCACCGTCGGCGTGAAGGAGGCTTCCGCACCGGTCTGCGCGAAGGTGAAGTCCGCCGCGAGCGCACCGCCACCCTGCTTGATGCTGATATTGTCGACGCCGACTTGCTTCGCCCCATTGCTGCCGGTGCCGCTGGACTGGTAGCGGAAGGCGATGTGGACATTCCAGTTCGTGCCGGTCAGGCCGAGCGGGATGTTCGCCACCGAGCGCCAGGCATTGTTCACCGAGCCATCCAAGCCCGTAGGCGTGATGTCCGTCCACGTGGCGGTCGCCGGGTCGGTACCGTCCACGTAGTTGGTGGAGACGAGCACCGCCAGCGGCTTGCCTTGCGGGATGCTGCCGGTGTCGGCGAAGCGCTCGTGGTAATCGAAGGCCAACGCCATGTTGTCGAACACCGTCGCGAAGGAAGGAGTGATCAACCAGTCATTGGCCGCAACGTCCGCACCGAAGTTGTTGGCACGGGCACCATTGCGGCCGGCCATGTTGGCAACGGCCCAGTTCAGGCTGGAGGCGCTGTTATACGGCACCAGCGGTGCGAGGCCGGCCTCGATGTCCAGCTTTGACTCGCCAGCCACCTGGAGGTCGGTGATTTCCCAGTGACGGGCTGCATTCGATACCGAACCCGAGGACCGGTAGCGGAAGGCCACCGTGACCGCACCACCCGCATAAGAGGAGATATCGACATTCCCGGATGGCACTCCGCTCCCGAAGGCCGCGAAGTCGGAGTCAAAGGTTGCCTGCGGATTGAGCAGGGACCAAGTCGCTGTACCGGGATCGGTGTGGACCGCCGGATTGTAGTTGGTGGACACGAGCACGTCCAAACCAGTGTTGGCAGTTGGCGGGCCGCTTGGAGGCGTGGTCAGGCCGGTGTCGCCGAAACGTGCATCGGTGACGAAGCTGAGCGTCTCACCTGTGGTGAAGTGAGTATTGATCGGCGGCAGCAGCAGCCAATCATCGGAGGGGGTTCCGGCCGGCGCGCTGCCGAAGCCGTTGCCGTTCGCCACCTTGCCCAGAGCGCCGAAGGGACCGGCCACATACCAGTTCCGGTTGGCGGAGACGCTGACCGTCTTGACACCGGCGGTGGTGGTGAAGAGACCTGTCTGAGAGGAGTTCGGCGTGGACGAGAAATCCTCGAAGAAGATCACTGGCAGAGCGGTGGAGGTCGTGGTGCCATTGGCTGGCGCGGTGGTCGCACTCGCGCCGTACTGGTTCACCGCCCACAGGCGATAGCTGTAGGCACCTCCCGAGACCAGGCCGGTGTCGGTGATGCCGGTGAAGCTGCCCGGGATCTCATCCGCGACCACCTGCCAGGTGAGGTCGGTGGAAAGCTTGCGCTCCAGGCGGAAGAACTTCACTCCGGCCTGTGCGGTCCACGCGACATTGAGCGTGGTATCCGTGGGAGTGGAGACGGCCAGTCCGGCCGGTGTGGTCGGAGCCGTGCCCGCATCCGGGGATTTCTTCCACGCGAACAACTCGAGGTCCATCCGCAGATCGGAGCTGCTATTGTTCTCCTGGTGGACGGACACCGCGATGACGTTGCCGGACGGCTGCAGGTTCAGGCTCTCCTTGGGAATCGAAATCCGCTTCCAATCGCGCTCGGCCGGATCGTTCACCGTGCCGAAGGTGGTATTGGTCACCGCGGTACCGCGGTTCATGTTCGCGCGGGCGACCTCCGTGCCATTCACGTAGATCACCGCGCCATCGTCGTAGCGCATGTAGAGATCCAGAAGCAGCACGTCCGCCGGATTGGCGATGTCGAATTCCTTGCGGAAGTAAGACGCCGCCGCGCGCGGGGTCGGCGGCTGCACCACATCCGTGGCCAGCACTCCCGCCGCCTCGCCATAGCCAATCGGCGTGGGGGAGGCACCGATCGCCGTGCCTGCGGTGCTCTTGTTCCAGCTCGCATCGATCGCGAAGCCAAGGTTCTTCCAAGTGGCACCCGGATCGACGCCATCGACACGGAAGTTCCAGTTGTCACCCGAGGCCACCACCCGCTCGCGCATCAGGTCACTATCGCGGTTGGCGATGTTCAGCAGCACCAGTTGGCCGTGCTCGACCAACTCGGTCGGGCTGGGCAAACCGGTGGCCACGTGGACCTGCACGGAAGAGGCGAACCAGCCCTCGCCGAGCACGTCGCGCAAGCTGACGATGCCGGAGGCTTCCTCGTTGGTGGTGAGGAAGGCGGAGCCGCCATTGTAGAACTTTGACCCATCGTGATCGACGATCTCCTCAAGCTGGCCGGTGGTGATGTCGTATTCCCAGATCTTGCTCAGGCGCGCGTCGTCGCCCAGGTCTTCCTGGATGTAGAGCTTCGGCTGGCCGCCGACGGTGTCGAAGCACATGTTGTCCAGGCTGCCGAGGCGGTTCTCCGGACCGTCGAGCAGTTTCGTCAACGTACCACCGAGCGCTGGATTGGTGATGTCATTGAACTCAAGCTTCCACAGGCGGGTGACTGCAGTCAGGCCGCCGGAGCTGGTGCCCTTTGTCACGAAGTAGAAGGTATCTTCAAAGCCCGGACGCGTGTCCCAGGCACCATCCTCCGGACCGCCCATCTTCAGGCTCTCGAAGGTCTGTAGCGGATCAAGGGGGGTGATGGTGTCGGTGCCGCGGTCGTGCACGTCATTGCCGTCCACCGGGTAGTTGCCCGGCTGGCCGATCAGCTTCAGCGTGAAGGTTTCTGATTCGCCCACGGCATTGGCGATGACGTCGGCTTCCTCGTAAGGCTTGCCCACCACCGCGAGCGCATAAAGCTTGCCGCCCACCATGCCGGCCTTCTCCACCTCGGTGCCGGTCGTGCCCTTGTCGCCGACGTAGATGTAAACCTCGCCGTCCACCGCGTCATCCATCATGAGTGCGACGGTCTTTTCCTGCTCGAAGGAATTGAGCAGCACGTTCTCGAATGCGGCGAAGCCGAGGTGCTCCAGATGGTAGCTCTTGCCGGCATCTGGTCCGGTCACCACGTGGCCATAGGCCCGGCCCCCGGTCGTTTCCTCGCCGTTGAAATAAATGATCTCCTGCGAGCCCTTGCCGCTGGCCGAGTGGTAGCGCGCGGTCGCGGGCGGCAGGTCGGCCGAGCACATGCGGTCGAAGCTGCCATCCAGCCCGGGCACATAGTTGCCCGATCCTTCGTTCCAGTCGAAGAAGCTATGGATGAGATCGCTGCCCTCCACCACCTGGTGGGTGGTCTTGTCGATCTTCCATTTCGACACGAAGGCACCCATGTCGCCGTGGGCCCGGGCGATGCCCTGCGTCGCGCCAAGCTCATGGTTGACCAGCAGATAGAAGTAGCCCGGCTCGGCCGGCGTCAGATCGTCGCCATCAATGACGCCGAGCCCGTCTGGGATGCCTGCCAGGCGGGTTGTGCCGCCGCCGGTCTTTGGCACCGTGCCATCGCCGGTGGTCAGGATCGATTTCACGGTTACGCCCGGGAGATGCGAGCGCAGGTAGGGAGGAGTGACGGTCGAGGGACCCTGCACATGGGACTGGCCCTGCGCCAGACCGGCAAAGCATGCCGAAAGTACGACGGATCTAGTAAATTTCATACAAGGAGGTTCGTTCAGTTATAGGCTCCTTCATCCAATCCAATCATGGCGCGGGGCAAATCGAATTAGCCTGCCGAATGCGTCACATGGTCACGGAACGGTCACCGTTATCTAACAGATCGCACAATCCCGGTGTCGTTTCCGACCCATTCCGGCCGCCCATGGGGCCCGTGCCTCGCGTTGCACAATCTCAAGCCGCCTTCACTTCGGCTTCGCCCACTCGGGACGTTCCTCGATCATGTAGTCGGAGACGAGATACTCGCCATCCCGGATCACCACCAGCTTCACCGGGTGGCCGACGCCATACATGTAGAGCCACTTCTGGAAGTCCCCCACCGACAGGATGCGGTTGTAGGAAAATTGCACCAGGATGTCCCCGGGAAGGATGCCCATCTTCTCCGCCGGGCTGCCGGGCCACACATACTCGATGCCGAGACCACCCTTGTGCCCCTTGGCCGTTGGAAACCTTTTCATCTCCTCGGTTGTCAATGGTCTCACGGAGAATCCTGTCCACGGGCTCTTGTGGCTCTTCTTGTGCTTGATGCTCTCGTAGATGTTCAAGGCCAGAGCGATCGGCAGCACGTGGGTCTCCGCCTCATTCTCGACATGCCCTTCCACGGCTTCAGGTTTGAATCCCGTGTAGATCGCGATCACCTCGCCATCGGAATTGTACACCGGACCGCCCGCGCCCGTTACGGGGATATCCAGCTTCGTGCGGAACATCGTCGAGGCGAGATTCTCCTGATAGCATTCACGGTTGTTGAGCCCCGCAACGGTGCCCTGGATTTCCTCCGCGGTGCCGCCCTTGATCGCGGCAATCGCCCTCACCGGCTGGTCCAACTGCACGATCTTGCTGCGGGAGAGATTCGACTTCGCCAGCTTCCGCCCGGCATCGATCTTCAGGAGGCCCAAGCCGATGGTGGGTTCCACGCCGATCACCGTTGCCTCGAAGGTCTCGCTCTTCTCTTCTTCCGGCACTACCACCCGGATCACCGGCAGTAGCAGGTGGCTCGCAGGGTCGATGAGGTTCTGGTAATTCGTCAGGAGAAAGCCATCTTCCTCCACCACGAAGCCCAGGCTCTCCCGCTGCGGCTTGTCGGCGTCTTCCTTCGCGAAGGACTGGATCGCGACGACATTCGGCCGGGGTTCATCGGCAGCTGTGGCGGATGTCACGCCGAGCACCAGTTTCAGGCCGGCCAGTAGCAAGCGGGGAATCTTCATGAACTCTCGGAATCGCTTGGAAGAAATTGAAGGCACTCTCAGGGCTTGAAGTCCTGGTTGAAGGGATTCGTCCCGGTCCCAGCGGTGATCTTGATGAAGCCATGCTGCGTCGCCACATGGCACTGGTTGCACGCGGCGATGACTCCGTTCAAGGGCTGCCGGAGATCCTCCGCAGTGGCACCCTCCTTGGACGATGCTTTTTCAAGCGCATCATACGCGGGCTTGGCCATGCGATCAATCAGCAGGGCCACCGGCTGGCCGCGGTATTCCGGCACCTCTTCCTGGATCGACTTGAACTGCTCCAGCGACTCGTAGAGGTAGAACCTCGCCAGCTCGGAATTTCCCGCGTCCGCTGAGAGTGCCAGCTTGTGGGTCAGCCGCTGCAGCTCACCCATGAACGGCGCCAGCTCGACCAAGGGCTCGGTGGCGGGCAGCGGCTGGAGCTCCGGCCCGCCGGCAGCAGGCTTGGCTTCCGTCACCTTGGCCTTCCCCTTCGCGGCATCACTGTCGGGGACCTCGCCTTGCAGTAAGGCCGCCAGCATCAGCGCGCTCGCCGACGACAGGAGCAGCATGCCTTTCACACCGGCGCGTGGGTGGTTCATCTTCCCCCTACTCCTCATCTTTCACTGCCGTCGCAAAGTTGCTGAGCGTGACGAAACTGCCAGACCCCGCCGACGGCGAAGCAGCCATGGCACGACGGCCGCGGTGAGAATGCCATGGCTCGCGGGTTCGGGAATGGCGCGCACGTTGTCGATTCCCAAGCCACCAACGACATTCGTGCCCATCGGGGAAATCGTGTCGCCGTGCAATACCCGAAGCGTCTTCACGTTCGACATCACTTCCCCGAAGCTTCCCTCCCCCTGCACCCGGGTGAACGACGACTCATCCAGCGACCACGCGAGCGGCTGCCATCCCGCCTGCGGGTCCAGCAGGATTCCGAACGTCGCCACCCACCACGTGCCGCTGCCGCCGAAGGGTGCCGTCGTATCGCCGAAAGCGATCCGCAGGCTCAATGGTTCCCCGCTGAAATTCACGGCATCCAGCGACAAACTCGAGACTCCCGCGGAGATATAGTTTCCCTCCCAGCGCCCGTCATTGAAGGTAATCAACTTGCCTCCCGGACCCGCGCCATCCGAGGTAAGCATCAGATAAGGATCGCCGGGAAATTGCGGCTCTTCGTTATTGATCGTGCCCCGCCTCCACTGTCCCCGGCCGGCACTGAAGTCATCGACCTGCAATACCGTCACCGCCGACGCCGCCACCGATGACAGCAGCCAAAGTGGGATCCCATGCATCATGTCTCTTTCGCCCGGTCCGATGGACCACGCAATCGGTGCCCGGTGCCAGTAAGGTCACCCGGCCTCAGAAGAAAATGGCCGGCGGACGCCCATGCGCGCCCGCCGGCCATGGACCGTCCCGGGAAATCGCTCCCTGGGACGAGTCAAATGTCCTGATCAATCCGCGCGCAGGCGGACGAAGACCTTCACCGCGGAGCCGGTGATGGTAGCGGTGGCCTCGACGGTTTCCGGATCGGCTTCCGGACCGGAAACGACTGCCTCGCTGAAGGCCACCGTGACATCGTCCTCGCTTTCACCGCTGGCATGCCAGGTGCCGTCCAAGGCGGCGGACCATTCCAGGGCGGCGGTGACGTCGGTGCGGTTCAAGGCGCGTGGGTAACGGATCTTGATCGTGCCGGACCCCGGTGCCTGGACTTCCAGCGTGCCGCGGCTACCGCCGTCACCGGGCAGGGTGCCCATGAAGTACTCGATCACGTTTGCGACACCATCGGCATCCGCATCTTCACCCGGGGCGCGCTTGCCGGGATCGGGGATGTTCTGGTGGTAGAAGCCTTGGGCGGGGCGGTCGGCAATGATTGCATTCGAACTGGCAGGACTGCCGGCGGTGAAGTCCGGGCTGCTGCCAAGGGTGATGATCACGGTCTCCTCACCCTCTGCCTCTGCGTCTGCCACGGCGGTCAGCGGCAGCACCACGCTGCTCTCGTTCGCCGGGATCGTGACACTGGCGGTGAAGCCGGTGTAGTCGCTGCCCGCCGTGGCAGTCCCGCTGGAGAGCAGCGGGACATTCAGCGCCGCCGTGGTGGAACCGCTGCGGGTGATGGTGAGTGCCAATTCCTGATCGGCACCGGACTCGCCCGCGCGCGCATCCGTGGCCGTGATGCTGACGGTCACCGCTGGCGGCGTCACCGCGCTGAAGCTGCGGATGGTGCTGCCGACCGGGGTCACGCCATCGGTGACACTGACATACCATTCGTAGTCCGTCCCGGTGGCGAGGCCGGTCCACTCCACCTGCGCGGCGCTGCCGCCCGCAGGGACTTCCACCGTGCCGAGCTGCGTCCAGGGCGCTGGGGCTTGCATGTTGTAGGCGAAGGTGAATTCGCTGTCCGCATCGGTCTCATACGCTCCGCTGGTCGTGCGGTAGGTCTTCGCGGTGATCGTGTTGGTCGCCGGGGAGAAGACGTAGTAACGCAACCATCCGTCACCGCCACCCAGGCCACCCGGATAGCCGGAGCGGCTCTGGTAGTCCTGCAGGATGGTGTGGACGGTGCGCCCTTGGAACGTGTCCTGGCGGCGGCCCTCGCCGTGGATATGGCCGCACAGCATCAGGAAGAGATTCGGGTTGTCCTTCAGGTTGTCATAGACCGCCTGTCCATGGCCACCCCATGGTGCCTGGTTACCCAAATCGATCAGCCAGTGGCTAGTGACGATTGCACGGCGCTGGGGATAGGCTTTCAACAGCGCGTCCGCCCAATCCATCACGGCCTGGTTGCCGTTGGTATTGGAGTTGTAGGCGAGGTTGATGACGATGAAGTCCATGCCGCTCGCGCTGAAGAACTGGTAGTTATTCACGTTGCTGCCTCCGAAGTTCCCCTGAAAGTAAGGGCGGCCGGCCCAGCGTGCGCTTCCGAAGTACTGGTTCCACTTGCTGCCGCCACCGTCATGATTACCCGGTGCACCGCCCCAGGGGATGCCATGGGTCAGCAGCGTTGTTGCAGGATCCTCGATGATGTCCATCGCCTGGTCGGCGCGTTGCCACTCGGCATCCACGCTGTCGCCGTTTTGCACCATGTCGCCCATGTGGGCCACGAAGGCGGTGTTCAGGGTGGTCTTGGAGGAGACGATCCAGTTCGTCTGCGAGAGGAACTGGGAGAAGCGGTTGTTATTGTTCTCCGAGTAGAACTGCGTGTCCGGCAGGGTGATTACGGTGAAGTCCGCTCCGGGAGTTGGGGATTTCGGACGACCGTAGAAGGTCACCGTCAGCGGCAGGTCTTCCGGGTCGTCCAGCAAAACCTGCAGCGTGGCGGCCGGGGCCGGCACCTCGGCGAGATCGACCGGCGCGAGCGGGGCGATCAGCGGCGGCTGGTTCGGGACCACGTGGACGGTGATCGCGGTGGAGATAGCCGTGGCGGTCATGTTGTCGGTGGCCTTTGCTGTCAGCGTGTAGTCTCCCTGCTGCACGCCGGTCCACGAGAAGGAGTAGGGTTCGCTGTCGTCCTCGCCGAGCTTGGTGACGCCATTGAAGAATTCCACCTTGGCGATCGTGCCGTCGCTGTCTTCCGCAGTCGCGGTGATCTCGATCACGGCCGGTGCCATGTAGCTGGCTTCATTGGCCGGTGCCGTGATGGAAACCGCGGGCGCAGCGGTTGCGGGTGCGGTGACCACGATATCCGCGGCTTCGCTGGTCTTGCCTAGGCCGAGGTTGTCGGTAGCCTTCGCGGTCAGCGTGTAGCTGCCCTGCGGGACCATCGTCCACTCGAAGGCGAAGGGCGCTTCGGTATCCTCGCCGATCTTGGTCGCGCCAGCGAAGAACTCCACCTTCGCGATGGTGCCGTCGCTATCGGTGGCATCCGCAATGAGGGTCACGCTGGCGGGGGCTTGGTAAGTGGCATCGTCCGCTGGAGAAGTGAGGGTCACTTCCGGTGCCTCGCCGGGCAGCGCGCGGGTGATCATTTCCAAGTCGAAGCCGAGATCGCTGCTGTTGCCATCGCGCTGGTGGACTTCCACCGCGATCACATTCGTGCCCTCCACCAGCGGCGGCAATGGCGAGGCGGTTGCCGGGAAATACGTGCTCTCGGCCGAACCATCGATGATGGCCGGGGTGTCCGTCAGATAATTGATCGGACCGGCCGGCAGGTTCTGGCGGGCCACCTCCACACCGTTGATGAAGACGACCACGCCATCGTCCCGCAGGATATTGAAATCGAGTGCCTGCACCGCGGCGGCGCCGGTCAGCTCGAAGGTGCGGCGGAAGTAGGTCGTGATGTAGCGGTTGCCGGAAGGGCCGATGTTGATGATCGTGTCGATGTGGCCGTCGCCGCCACCAAGCACGCCTTTGCCGGAAGCCCAGGCGCTGTCGTTGAAGGCGGGCTCTTTCCACGCGGTGCCCTGGTCGCTGCCATTGTCGAGGTAATTCCAGACGGACTCCTTCGCGATCACCGTGGCGGAGAGTGCCTGGACCACCTCGATGTCCACGGCGGTGGACGTGGTCGTACCGGAGTCATTGTCTGTGGCCACCGCGGTGAGCGTGTGGCTGCCGATCGCCGGGCTCGCCCAGGCAAAGACAAAGGGGGCGCTCGTGTCCTCGCCGAGCTTGGTCGCACCATCATAGAACTCAACCTTACTCACCGCACCGTCCGTATCGCTGGCGCTGGCCTCGATCGTGAAGCCGCCGCTGATGCGCGTGGAGGTATCCACCGGGGAAGTGATCGCCACGGTGGGCAGGACATTGTCCACATTCGTCACCGTGACACTCGCTGCCGCGGATGTAATCGCGCCGGAAACATTGTCGATGGCCTTCGCCGCGAGGGAGTAGCTGCCGGAAATCACGTTGCTCAAGACAAGCTCGTAGGGCTCGGTGGTGTCCTCGCCAAGCTTGGTGGCTCCGTTGTAGAATTCGACCTTCGAGATCGTTCCATCCGTATCGGACGCGGTGGCGGTCAGGGCGATGGTGGCGGGCGCGTCGTAGCTGGCGCCGGTGGACGGCGCGGTCAGTGCGACTTCCGGCAGCGTGTTGCCAGCGACCGCGGCGATGATCACGTTGTCGAGGCCGATGATCTGGTCGGGCGAGCTCTGCGCCGCGTTGTCATCGGCCCAGCGCAGAAGCAACACGGAGCCCGGTGTCCAGCCGCTGGAGAACGTGATGCTGGTCGCCGGCACGGTGGTCACGCCGACCATGGTTGGCACCACCACGCCGGTGGTGCCGCTGATTACCGGGTTGAGAGCCGCGACATTGGTCCAGGTGGAGCCGTTGTTCAGGCTGTAGAAGACCCGGTGGCCGGGCAGCTCGTTCGCATCGGACGGGGCGGTGAAGCGGCGCGTCAGGTAGCCCAGCTCGATCTCGCCGATGGCGGAGGTGCCGGTATTCGTGAGGGAAAGCTGCCACGCCACGCCGCGGCCGGAAGTGGGCGAACTGCCCAGGCAACGGTCTGCGGTCGAACTACTGGATGCATAGTTGTAGCCGGCTGTATTGCTGCTGGTGGAAGTGGAAGTGCTGGCGGTGAGCGTCGCATTCGCCGTGCCTAGCCCGGCATCCGCGGCGGGGATCGAGGAGCCCCAGGTTGAATTGCTGCCGCCCATGCCGCCGTAGAAGGTCCAGCCGGCGGGGGCCGCCGTGCCGGACGTGCCCATCGAGTCGAAGTTTTGCGAATAGCTGCCGCTGAAGTCCACCGCATGCACGGTGGTGAGAGACAGGCCGAGGAGCGTGGCGATCAGGTTGTGGGAAGGTCTCACGGGGATTTGGAGGAGTTGTTAGGGAAGGAGAGGAATCAATCAGGGAGAGGGGGATGGCGGGGCGACGACAGGCTCGGGCGCGGATTCGCCGAGGGCTTGCCGGGCTTCCTTGAGGAGCTGGAGATTCTGTGGCGTGCCGCGCTCGAGATTCGGCAAGGCGAGCAGGCGGTCTCGGAGCGCGGTCCACGCGGCGCGCGCATCGGCGACCCGGCCCGCGGTCGCGAACAATGCGGCACGCTTCGCCATCCACGGCTCGGGCCGGGGGGCGGACTTCTGCAGGGCGTCGATGCGGCTGAGCGCCGCGTCCCACGCCTTGGTCTGCGTTTCGACTTTCAAGGCCACAAGCAGCAGCGGAGGCATCGGGCCGAACCTGATGAGCCCGTCATCCAGCGCACGGATCGCGGCCACCGGATCCTGTGCCGCCACGCGGGCTTCGGCGACCTCCACGATAAAGTCCGATTCCGGATCGGGATGCTGTTGCAAGGCTTTGCCAAGGTCCGCGGCGGCGCCCTCGGTATCGCCCAGCTTCATCCGTACGCGTCCACGCACGGCCAGTGCCTGCGGATGATCGGGGGAATCCCTGAGGAAGGCGTCCAGCGCTTCCTTAGCCTCCTTTTCCTTGCCACCGATCTGCAAGGCCCAGCCGCGCAGGTAGCCGGTGGGATGTTCGCCCGGTGCGAGGCCTTCTACGGTCGCGATCTCATCGAGGCAGAGCAACCACTCCTCATGACCCGCATGCGCCTCGGCGAGGCGATAGTGCAATGCCGCGTCATCGGGAGTCACCGCCAGCTTCCCTTCGATCTCCTTCACCACGTCGTGGTAGGCACCGTGCGCGAAGAGACGCGAACCCGCGGCCATCACGAGCAGGGCACTCGCGATCACCGGCCGGATGCGGGAACGCCGGCGCGCAAATGCTGGAGGGGAGGTATCCGCAGGTGGCATCGGAAGAATCAAGGTGCCCGATTTCTCTCCCGGCTTGCCCGGGATTCCACCCTTCCAAGGTGAAGGTATTGTCGCGGTTACACTTTCTTCACCGGGATCGCATGTAACCGCGGAGAAGGTTACGGATCCGCCTCTTCCCGGCGCATCCCGCGGGGCCTTCTTAATTACTAGGATGGTAGTAATTAGAGCAGCCTAGGGGAAGCTCACCGGCTCGAGCGACATCGTCCCCGCCTCGTGGGGATTCCCCGAACTCGCCGCGGCACCTATCAATACCTCCGCGGACATCAGGAGGGTCGCGGAGCCCGCCCGCGAGCATCCGGTTCTTCTTGATTAGTGTCGTCGGCCAAATCGCGTCCTCGGTGGAATTGGTGTCCGCTTCGACCGGGACAACCTCCAGCCGGTGCCAGAGCCCGAGCACGTAGAGGATAGCGCGGCCGAGCAACCAATCTCGGCCCCGGTTCCCCCTGCAAGCCTGCTGTCGCCCTAGAAACCGCAACGGCACCGAAATGCTTCAAAGCTCTGAAAACAAGTTGGTTGCCCGCTTTTACGCGCTATCTCCCGCAAGCGAAGCCTTAGCCACAGGGACTCGCTTTGGGGAGATGAGCAGCATGAATCGATTATGAGCTGGGCGGGTTGCTAGTGGTGGAAAAATCTCGTCACTTGGCAGAATCTCCGTAGTTTTGAATTACGGCTGGCCGGTCAAACAAGCTTGTACAATGGCCTTGGAAACCTTCCGAACAGACTCAAATAAGGAGGCATGACCGGAGGCTATAAATACGGCAGAGGGGATCTTTTCGCGATCGCTCTGCCGAAGCGTGGTTGGGGTGTGGGCCAAGTATTGGGTATCGAAAAAAAATGTCTGAATTCCGTCGCTGTCTCCATCTCGAGTCAACTTCTTGAGGATGAGCTGGGGGAAATAGAGCCAATCACCAAAGCCAACTGCATTTCCTTGTTTCTCACCTTTCCTCGGGATCTTGCCTCCGGTCGCTGGAAGATCCTCAAAAGATCCAGGGTGAAAACTCCACTTCTATGGTATCCTCATTGGAGAAATCTGAGATTCAACAGTGGGGTGGGAGCGACCGTGGCTGATGAACGCACTGTGGAAGAATTCGTGGCAGCATTCCATGGGCAAGCGGAATGGGGTAATTTGAAAAGATTTCTCGTCAGCCAATAGGTGAGATCGTTGGGAGAATCAGTGACTATGGGTGCTTGGTCAGAACATACCTTTGGAAATGACGCCGCCTGCGATTGGGCATTTGGATTTATCGAACACCCCGACCTTGCAAGATTGGAGGTCGAAACTGATTCGTTCTTATCAAACGATGGTCATTTGGACAGCGGCCTCTCTTGTCAATGCCTTGCAGCATGTGAAGTGCTTGCCCGGTTGCGAGGCGACTGGGGGCGCCGCGACGCCTACTCTCAACGGCTCGACGAGTGGATTTCGCTGAATCCATCAGATGTGCCGTTAGAGCTTTTGGAGAAATCCCGAAAGGCGATCGAAATGATTCTGAGCGATTCATCGGAACTCAATGGCGTAGTGTCCAGAAATTCAAACTCCGCTCTTCATGCGGCCTCGCGGTGGTAATAGCGGAGCAGGCCTCCCAAGCGCTCCCGACACTTCAATTCGCCCGCTTCACCGGCAGCAAAGTTGGCTTCGATCAGCTTGTTCTCCAGCCCTTGGTGATTCCGTTCTTCGTGGTAGTGCGCGCTGAACTCATCAACCGCCCGCCGGAGCGATCGTTCTCCCACCAGGATCAATTGATCAAGACACTCGGACTTGACGGAGCGCACGAACCTCTCTGCGAACGCGTTCAGGTTGGGCGACCGGGCAGGAAGGCGGATTGACTGCACACCCGCGCACCCAAGGATCGATATGAACTCCCGGGTGAATACGGTCGCCCGGTCGTGGATGAGGAACCTGCATTCTCGCAGGAACCCCTCCTGGCAATCGGTTAGATTCCGGCCGACCTGCCTCATCCACCTCCCGTCCGGTTCCGGGATGATCCCTGCAATATGGACCTTCCGGGTCGCGAGACGGATCACGAAGAACACGTGATAGCGTGTAAGACGTCCCCAAGACCACAACTCCACGGTGAAGAAATCCGCGGCAGCGAGGACCTCCCAGTGGACGCGCAGGAACTCCGCCCAGCTTGTCTCCTTCCCTCGTCGCGGAGCGGGCTCCACTCCCGCCCCCTTCAGGATGCCGGCAATGGTTCCGCGACCGACTACATGCCTCAGGTTCGCCAGCGAGCCTTGGATTCGGGTATAGCCCCAGCTTCGATTCTCCTCCGCCATCCTCACCACCAGGTCTCGTAAATGCTCGTCCGTCGGAGGACGGCCAACCCCTCGACGGACACCACTCGAATCGTACTTTGACGCGATCAGCTTCCGATGCCAGGCCAAGAGCGTCTGCGGAGAGACGATCGCGGCCACCTCCTTGAGTCGGCTCAATCCAAGGCGCTTCGCCTTCTGAGCAAGCCGCCTTCGTTGATCATCGGAGAATCTCAGGCGCTTCTTCCCATGCAACTCCCTGAGCACACGAACCTCCTCCCGGAGATACTCGATGACGTCCTGCTGCTGTCGGTTGATCCAGCCAGCGAGAGTCACTAGGATGAGGGTTCCAATTCCCATCGCAAAAGGCTGGCAGAGTGACAGCCGTTGCAAAGCCAGAAACGAGCAAGATCCACTCCACAAAGTCCTCTAATGCAGTCGCTTCCGCTACATTTGAATTTCTGGACACTACGCGGTCGGGAGCATCAGCTTCAAGGAGGCATTGGACCTGACCACCTCGACCCACGAATCCTCCCGCACTTGTGTGGACAAGCCGCGCAAGCGGGCGGAGCACCTGCGGTTCCTCATCGAGATGATGGCGACCCGTCTGATCGACCACCGGCCTTTCCGGCGGGAGCCGAGAGCAGTCAAACGCCGCCCCAAACCTTTCCCCCTGCTCAACACACCGCGGCACGAATTCGTCGAGATTCCGCACCGCTCACGATATCGAAAAGTGGCTTAATCCCGTGCCATTCAGTACAGTCCCCATTCAGGTAAGTGATTTTTCATGGAAATCGTGCCGTCACGATGATGTCGTGGGAAAGACTGGTCTGGGAGTTCATCGTTGGCTGTCATTCCCGGCAGAAAAAATGCATCAGAAATTTAGGGCATTCATATCATATCGGCATGATGACAATCGTGGTACAGGACGCAATTGGGCTGAATGGCTTCAGAAGGAGCTGGAGGATTTCCAGATCCCTCATGAATTGCGCGGAAGGGCTGACGCCTCCGGTCAGCCGGTGCCGGATTCTCTGTTCCCGGTCTTCCGCGATGTAGCCGATCTCGCGGCCAGTTCAAGTCTTCCCAAGAGTATTCAGGACGGCCTCTTTCAAAGTGCATGCCTAATCGTTGTTTGCACGGACGGTATCAAGGATAGTATTCA
Source organism: Luteolibacter arcticus (assembly GCF_025950235.1). NCBI lineage: Bacteria > Pseudomonadati > Verrucomicrobiota > Verrucomicrobiia > Verrucomicrobiales > Verrucomicrobiaceae > Neoluteolibacter > Neoluteolibacter arcticus. The sequence continues at coordinate 18,479 of NZ_JAPDDT010000016.1, forward strand.
TGTGGCCGAGGAGATCCGCTTTTTCAAGAAAATCGGAAGGGCCGATCGGATCTTCCTCCTGAGAGTTGCTGGAGAAGGAGGCGTCGCGGATTTCGAATCTCTACCGGACAGTCTTCGGCTGGGTGATGTCGATTGTACCGGCTCATTGGATTGGAGCCTGCCATTCTCGCCTCTGGCTGCGGATATAGCAGTGGATGAGACAGGCAAAGAAGGCTGGACTACGGTTTCAGCTCATGTGGCCAGTCTCCGGAGCGAGGGCTTTACCGCTAGGGAGGCAAAGCTGCAGGCGAGGCGATACGCCGCCAAGTTGCAAGCCGCCAAGTGGAAGCTCGCCGCCGCCATCCTGAAAGTCGACCCTTACGAACTCACGCGACGCTTGCAAGAGCGGGAATTGGCGGCAGCCCGCCGCGCGACGCGTGTCTTTCGGCGCTGGCTTGCCGCCGTGGGAGTCTTTGCGCTCTTGGCCTCCGTTTTCGGTTTCATGGCATGGCGTCAGACCGATGCAGAGCGCTCACAACGCGAGCGCGGGGATCTCCTCCTGCAGAAGGCCAGCGACAACGAGCTGGCGATCTCCGCGCAGGAACTCGACGCCAACCACTGGCAGGTGGCTATGGCACGGGCGAGACAGGCGCTGGAATTGCGCGGTGACAATCTCCCGGCCGCCCAATGGGTGGAATCTCTGCTGATCGACCATACGCCCTTCCGCACCATCGGCGTGCTGGATGTGGAAGTCGCTGGTGGGCTGGAGTGCGAGGAGTCCATGTGCTTTTCTCCGGATGGAACGACAATCTATGTCGCCGGCGCTTATGGCGCGTCAAAGTCCCACGCCGTGCGGGCATACTCCACCGAGTCGGGTCGCCAGCTTTGGAGCACGGCTGTCGCGGGAGAGCCTGGTAGCCTATGCCGCTTGCATGATGGCAGGGCCCTCTCTTTGGCGGTGGAGGAAGGTGAAACCGGCTCCCTGCTGATTCTCGATGCTGCTACCGGCGAGCGCCTTCACACCTTGCCGGAGAAAGTCTTGGCTCTCGCGGCTTCTCCCGTAGCCCCTCTGCTGGCGCTAGCAGTGCCGGTCGATAAGTATAAGGCCGAGCTTCAGATCGTGGATCTAGCGACGATGTCCACGAGAAATGCACCGCTCCAGTCCCATACCGATCGAATCACCGGAATGCGGTTGAGTCCTGATGGTCGCACCGCAGCGATTTTCGGCAGCTATTTGCTCGAGACCATCGACATCAGCTCCGGAGGCCAAAAGGGCAAGACCTTCTTCGCAGGCGGCTTGTGGGACCTGCAGTTCTCACGCGACTCTGCCCGAATGGCGGTCTCGGGACGGGAGTTGGCGGGTGCAGTGGTTTCCGTGGCAGATGGATCCAAGTTGTGGGATCTCGACTTGAAAGAGAAAGGCGATCGGATTCACAATTTTCGCAGGATAGTTTATTCGCCTGAAGGAGGCAAAGTGGCTTCCTGCGGAGGTTCGCAATTTGTGGGTGCCGGAGATCCCGAAACAATGATTCGGATATTCAATGCCGAATCAGGAGAATTGATGGGCCATATTGCTACGGATCACGTTGGTGAAGCTTTGGCCATATCGGAAGATGGCAGCATCTTGGCATACGGGGACGGAGAAAGTATGTCCCTGGTGGATTTGGACAGGGGCAGGAAAATCGATACCGTCGAGTTTGCAAATTCTCCTGCATCAATCGCCTTCGCCCCTGGAAATCGCTGCATGGCCGTGGCTTGCTATCCAGCGGGCCTCTATCTTTTGGAAATGGCTACCTCACTTCATGCGTTCCAATCGAAACCGGGGCAGGTAGATGAGAATGCATCCCGTTCAGGAGAAAGAAGTGTGCAGTGGGGTGGCCTCGCAGACCGCCGTCGCCCGGGAAATCCTGCAAATCTGGCAATAGCGGCCGTGGCTCTACATCGAGGCACGGGGCGCTTGGCATATGGCGGAGACGACAAACGTCTGTGTTGCGCGGATTTTCCTTCAGGGAATCTCATTTGGTCCCGTGATTTCGAGGAGAGTATCCATCATGCGATGTATTCTGAAGACGGAAAGGTTCTTGCCTTCACTGTAAAGGGTGGATCTACAGGAGATCATCTCCTGGAAGGAATGGAGAACATCCTCATCAAGGGATCAAGCTCGCTCTATCTGAATCTGGTGGACGCTGATACTGGCTGCCACCGCTGGAGCCAACAACTGCGTTTTGAGGGAAAGCGCGACGCGTTTGCAGTTAAGCCACTCTTCTTGAATCAAGTCGTTGCGGTCGCTGGTGCCGGTGCCTGGCGCATTGACACGGGGGCACCGGATCCGGCTGCATCCGCTTTCTTCAAAAAGTTGGACACCGTTGCGATAGGCAGGGACGGGAAGCTTCTCGCGCGGACGGCTGGAACTGTCCAACTGCTGAAATGGCCTTCGCTGGAGCCGCTCTTCTCCTTTGAAGGGATAGAGAGCTCCAAGTTCACCGCGTGGTCGGTCGAAGGGAGTCGACTCTACTCTTGCAGTGGCGGCATGGTCAGAGCACTTCCTGCGGGCTCATCGGGATCCGGGTGGGAAGGCCGCTTCGATGAGGAAATCATCTTCTTGGCTGAATGTCCCGGCGATATCTGCCTCGTGGGTAGTAATGGGAAACTCTGGGCCTTGGAGGGCGCGTCAGGGGAAGAGATTTGGCGGAAAGATCTAGATGAAATCATTGACCTTCGTGTCGTCGCGGAGAGTGGGGTGATTATCGCTTGCGGCGGGCCGCATAGCTACGGCTTGGACATCCGCTCGGGAAGGGAAATGTTCCGCCGGAATCACGCCGACAAGCTGCTTCTGTCCAGCGAAGATTCGGATGGCTACAATTATGTCGTGGGACGCTTCGGCATAGCCTGTGACGTGGTGGAGAACTCTCGATTCGACCGCCCTGTGCCCTCTTGGTTCTCGAATCAACTGCTGCAATCACAGGGGTGGCATACCGTTAGGAGCGGGCTCGCGGAGCTGGATACCCCGAGCCAGACCTCTGCAGCCTTGGAAGTGTTGAGAAACGAATATAGCCTCCTGCCCTTGGCTGCTAGCACCGGACAGAGCGATGCTTATGGCCGGATGCTTGGCTGGTTGTTCAGGGCGCGGGAAGACAGATCGGTGTCCCCTTCGTCCTCGGTGAAGCTGGTGGACGTCGCGGAGCAGCTTTTCCAGAGTTCGGAGGAGACCAAGGTTTGGAATGCCTATCATGCCGCCCCGTGGCATCCATTGGCCGGATTCGGACTCGCCTCGATAAGCGAGAATGATGGGCGCGCCACCTGGCTCCGCGAGTGGGGTCTGTCCCGGCTCGCCGCGGCAGACGCCAAGGCCTATGATGAATCCACGCGTGCCAGACACTTTGGCTTGGCCGCGGCGATGGCGCTGGAAGCGAAGGATACCGCCATCGCCCGGAAGATCATCGCCACGAGCGAAGCTGAATCCCTCGTCCATGCCGATATCTTCTTGGCGAAGGCGCGCCTGCTGACAGACGCTGGTGAGAAACAAGCGGCTCGCGACTCACTGATCCGAGCGCATGAACTCGTGGAGAAAGATGATCACTCTGCTCCTGCGAAGGCCCGGGAGATCCGCACCGCTTTGGTCAAGGCGCTGGTGGAGGATAACCGGTCTCCCGAGGCTCGGGACATCCTACGTCAGCATCTTGCAGAATGCCGCACCAAGCCGGGACTACTTGCCGAGGACATCATGGAAACCCTGCAACCCCTGTGCAATCTGCTCATTGCGGAGGGAAAGCCGGATGAGGCCCTCGGCGAAATCGATCGTGTGCTTCCTGTCGTCCAGCGCTTCGATGGCACGGTCTCGAAGCTTGAAATCATGGTTCTGTGTCTGCGAGAGGCGTTGTTAACGGAATGCAATCGGCTGGAAGATGCGTTCAAGCAGGCCAAGGAATCCTTTCGACTCATCCAACAATTGCACGGAAGCGACAGCCGGGAGGCCTGCGATTTCGCATCCCAGATTGCCGGGAAGTATTTCCGCAACAAACAGTACAAGGAGGCCGCCGACCAATTGCGTTTCGTCGTCGATGCCCGGAAGAAGAACCTCCTGCCTAAGAATCCGCTTACCTTGCGCTCGATGCATGAGCTTTCCATCGTCCTCCGTGCTGGTGGGGAGCGTGCTGAGGGTTTGGCTCTCTTGAAGGAAACCCGCGATTTGGCGACGAAGTATCTCGGCGCGGAACACGACCTGACCGGTCGTATCACGAAGGATCTGGAAAGCGAAGAGGAGCCGCCAGAGTAAGGCAAAGCAGGGCAAGCTAGAGCTTCCCCAAGCCCGCAAGGATCAACTCGACGATGCGTGCGTAGCTCACAGTGTCGAATAGCTCGTGCTGCTCTTCTTCAGTTAGCAGCGGATTTATCCCTGCAATGCCCTTGGCGCGAATCGTCGCGACGATCTCCGGATAGTCCACCCACCCAATCCCGCGTCTTTCATAGAGTTCCCGCATTTTCACGGAATGGGGTGCATTCTTTTGATAGTCCCAAGTCGCTTCCATCCGGTCCTCGCCGCGGAGCAGGTCGATGACCAACTCAGCCACCCCGCCGAAGGCCCCGATGAGAAAGACCGGTTGCCCAAGCTTGATGGCGAGCAGGACCTCCTCCAACACTCCTGGAATCCGCCCGGAGTACCATTCCTCGCTTTTGTTGCCGTCCTTGTCGGTTCTCACCGTGGGACCGAATCGCCCTCCTAGGACGATCATGGCCGCAACCCCGCTCTTGGTGCGATCTGCTTGGAATTCCCTCATCTCGGTCATCCCCCGTGCCCAGGCGAATCGGTGTTCCGCGGAATCCGTCGCGGCGAAGGAGGGCGCTTGCTTGCAGATCTCAGGATGAAGCGATTCATCTACGTCCGCAGGGCGCGGGAGAAGCACGGTCTGACAGAGGGGCTTGAGCTCCGATCTTTGGGCCTCGGCTAGATCGAGCAGTGGCCAGCCCCGATAGTTGACAATCCTGTCCAAGGCCGCTGTGCCGTGTGCCCGGTTAGTGTTGTAAGTGCTGACTAGTTCGATCAAGCGCCGGGTGTATCCCTCGGACCCGAGATGCCCGCCGTAAGCAAGTGTCGCGCCTTTGATCAGCAGGTAGCGTGAGAGCTCCGCCATGCACTCTTCCAGATGCAGGTTGTCCATTCCATACAGCGCGATATCGGTGCTTTCAGACATCGAGAGGCCGATTTTCAATCCTTGGAGAGACCGGTCGCTGGCCAAGCGCTGCAGCGGAGTTTCGAAAAGCACGCCGGTTCTCTCGAGCCGCCTCTTCTCGCCTTCGCCGACCGGCGGGTCTGGATAGAGGATTCGGCTGCCGTGTGTCATGCCGGCTAGGGTAGCGAACTCCGGCGGTCTCGCGAAGATTATATCATCCGCTACCTTCCACCGCTCCAGCAGGGCATGGTCGTGCAAATGCCTCAGCGTCTCCTTCAGGACGAGATCGATTCCTTTCTGGGGGTCATCGTCCCAGCGGATGCGCGGGACATTGCCCAGATAAGGGAAGCTCCTGCTTTCATATTCCTTAAGTGCATCAATCACTGCCACGGGACGCTGATGCTCCTTCGCCAGCAGGATCTCCTCGCGGCACCACTCGCGCGTCGCGTAGGAGTCCGTGAGAAGCACAAGCAGCGAGGTGTTTTTGATCCCGCTTTCAATCTCCTGCCCGAACAAGGAGCCGACCAAGATGCTTCCGGAGTCGACCCACGCCTCGATCGGCTGATCCGCTTTGAGGCAGTCGAGCACTTTGTTGGTGATGTATGGATCGTGTCCCAGGTCGAGCTTGGTGTGGCTCAAGAAAATCTTGATGGGAACCGGTGACTTTTTTCCCGCCTCGTCCACCGGGTCCAGGTCGCTTAGATAGCGGCAGACCTCGACCACGATGCGCTGCACGATCCAAGGCCGTCGGGCTTGATCGTCGGCGAATGAATAAGCCCGGGCGAAGTTGACCTTCTCGAGCCGCGGATCTAGGGGCCAAGCCCCCTTCGCGAGCTGGAATGGCACGAACCGTGCCGAGGCTTTCAGGCAATGCTCCCAAACGTCGCCGATGAAGCTGCACCATTCGTCGTCCAGATTGATCACGTCATCCGCCAAGACCACGACGACCGTTCGCTCGGCATGCCCCAGGCGGAATTTCAGAGGCGGCTTGTTACCTTGTTGGCCTTCGCAAAAGATAGTTGGTACCCGCAAACCCGGTACCATGGGATCGACATTGAGCTGGCGATGAATATGCCGCGCCAGATCCCGGGCTCCGGCGGAGCCGGGATGGAATATTATGTGGACGATCAGAGGGAGGTTTTTCATCGGGATTACCTGCCGAGCTTGATCGGTCTCCCGCTGACAATCCATTTCAAAAGCGCCACCCCGAGTGAGTCTGGCCGCGCGAAGAAATCTGGCGACTTAACTTGAATGAGCGCCGTCAGACCTCCTCGGGCTCCGAAGAACACAGGACACGCTCCAAAGCTAGATTCAAAGTTCAAAGACTGACCCGAAAGGCACGAACTTAAGGTCGTTTTGGGATGAGTTCGGCCTCCGTGGCTATGGTGGGAGTGACTGCCGAGATCTCATTGGAGATCATAGCGGCATCGTACCCGTCACCGCCTCGGTGCTTGGGATCGCAAGTCGTTGATTTGGCGAGGTTCTCCCTGAGTTTGTGCCATTCAGAACTGACCTCTTGGGATTAAAATGCGAGAACTGAACCCATGCAATGGGAAAGAAGAAGGGATTTATTGAATCCGGCTACTCGTCCACGGTTATTTTGATGCGGTGGGCGAGTTTTGTGACGGCCTCGGTGACATACTCGTTCTGGAGGTCGAGCAGCCTGATTCCATCGTATGATAGAAGAGCTTTGACATGCTCGGGGTAGTCAAGGCTTATACTGCTTTCGCCGAAGCTCTCCTGCCGCACCGAGATCATCGGCTTGTTGTTGTTGTAGGCCATTTCAATCTCTTTCAGCACCCAATCTGAGGCGAATGTTTCGGAAGAGAGAAGGCAGACGAAAATATCACAGTTTTCGATCTCATAGGCAATCTTGTCGGTGACCATCATGGCGGCGTCCTGCTTTTGTGTGTCGAGGAAGACTCTGAATCCGTGCTCGCGCTCCAGTTCTCTTTGAAAGAAGGTGGCCCATCCGGAACTGTTCTGCCCTCTGCGGTAGCTCATGAAAACGGAAACGCGGGAGTCGGCTCTTTTCCCAGAAGCGGCGCGCACCAGTTCCCGATGATAGTCTTTTATAGTTGGAAAGCGGTCGTCCGGATTTTCGCAAAGGGCGCGGGTGAACACAGCGTTCAACGCGCGGGGGATTTTCACGTCGGCCCGGGCGGCGCACTTGGCGATGGGTTCAGGACCCATTTCAAAATTGCGTTTTCGAACCTCGGGGATCTCCTGCCCTTCAAAGGGGCGCCGGTGGGTAATCATCAGGTATGCAATGGCGGCCATGGAGTACTGATCGGTAGCCGGGGAAGTTTTTTCGCCCTTCCATTGTTCCGGTGCCAGAAAGGCGGGGGCACCCATGACGAAATCGGACTTGTCGGTCTGCGTGGCGGCAAAGGCAAAGTCTGTGAGGTAGGGGTTTCCCTTGTCATCGAAGACGATAGAGGCCGGCTTCAGCCCCGCGTGAAGGATGCCGTTTTCGTGCACAAATGAGAGCGCGTCGCAAATCGTTTTGTGCCAGCCGAGGATGACATCCAGCGGCATTGGCACTGGACGATTCATCCTATCGGAGAGGTCGCCGCCCCCCATGAACGCGTAGGCAATGTAGGCAAAGTTCGAGAGTTGTAGTCGATCATTGGCAGGGTCGAATATAGTAGCGGAACACCCAAAATCCATGATGGGACATATATTGGGATTTTGCAGCCCGGAAACCATACTGACTTCCCGACCGATTGCATCGAGGTAATGGGGTTGGTTACTGGTGTCGGGGGAAAGTAGCTTGATGGCGACGCGTTGAACTTGAGAGCCGGAGGGTCCGGTTTCGCGATGTCCCTCGTACCAATGCGAATTCGATTTCAGGGAGGTTTGCCGGGTGAGGATGTAGCGCCGGTCAAGGACGCCACCGGTGAGCTCAGGGAAAACGGAGGGAATGTTTCGGGTGAATGTCAGGGTGGTATTGGCAGTCAGGCGGATCTCATCGCCGTAAGCGAGTTGCCGGGGAGTGTTGGACGGGAGTTGGACTCCGTTGACATAGACTCCATTGGCGGATGCTGCATCGCTGATGTAGATACGATCGTCTCGACTATCAAAGACGGCGTGTGTGCGTGACATTCCGTCGTCAGAGGGGATCGAGAGGTCGGAATCTCGCACTCGCCCTACGGTGAAGGGATATCGATCGAGCACGACTCGCTGTCCGAGGCGTTCGGGAGACGGGCATTTTGTGATGATGAGGGCGGAAGAATCGGGCGAGCCGTAGTCCTCCCCAGGGGCGCCGCCGCCTCCGAGAATCCTCGTCTGATCGAGATCGGGAGAGGCCTCGAACTCATCTCGAAGCAATCGCGATTGGTTGGGTCGAGGTTGGAGGATGGTACGCTCGTCCCCGTCGATTTCTTCCGTGGGCGAAACGGAATCCGAGGGGTGCGAAGGGCTCCTGCGGATAATGCGCGTCTTCTGGCTGTCTTCGACGATTTCCCCGTTTTCGGGGCGTGACCAGCTTACAGTCTTGTCGTCTCCAAGCTTCGTCGCGTGGGAATCTTCGGTTTTCGGGAAGAATTGTGAATCGGGAAGTACACCGCGGACTACGGGCTCTCTCTCTCTCTTTGCGGATGTCGGTAGGAGCTTTCGAAAAAGAATGCCTAGTTGTGAGGCGAGGCTTTTCTTAGCTGATCCAGTCTCTTGTGAGTCTGCCACGATCATGGCCCGCCATTCCGCAGCGGATTGTGGTCGGCTGTCCGTCTCGACGGACATGGCTTTGTCAATAGATCTCAAAAGAGGAGCGCCGTACTCTTCGACAAGTGCGGGATCAGAGTGGAGAGGCACATAGGGATCGCTGTCTGATCTTTGGACGATGCGGCCCATTACGTCCGGCGGCGTTTCTCCCCGAATCGCGCGCACCATCACTCCGGCCAGAGAAAAGAGATCTGACCAAGGACCCTGGTCTCCAGATTCAGAATACTGCTCGAAGGGGGCGTAGCCTGGTGTGACTACGGCGGTCATAACTGCCCGGTTCTGTATGGAGCTTCGGGCGCTGCCAAAATCGATGAGGACAGGCTGGCCGTCGTATCCTATCATGATATTTGACGGCTTGATGTCCCGATGTAGGTAGCCGCTTGAGTGAACGGCTTTCAATCCGTCGAGAAGTGGCAGGAGCAGGGAAATAATTTCCCCGCGGTCAGGTCGTTTATTGAGATCCCGAAGGTAGGTTTCGAGTGTTCGCCCCTCTTCGAGTTTAGTGACGATATAGGCCGTCCCGTTTCCTTCGATAATTTCGTGTACCTGAGCGACTGCGGGGTGATTGAATCTGGCAAGTGCTATCCCTTCTTTAATAAATCGGGAGCGTGCCCGCTGGAAATCCTTTTCGAGTGATGCGTCACGGGGGAATATTGTCTTCTCGGATCGAACTACGAGATCGACCGGAAACAATTCCTTGAGGGCAACTTCCCGATGAAGTTGCTGATCGTATGCAAGGTAGGTAATCCCGAATCCACCCTGACCGAGGACATTCTGAATGGTGAATTTTCCTACTTTCTCTCCTGGAGGGAGGGCATGGCGATTACTGTTCGTGGGGGTTTCCATGGAGAATCACCGGATGTTTGCCAGACGCAAACGGACGAGGGCCAAGGCACCGATTGCGTTGCCTGTTGGTGCGTATTACAATCCTGATCGGTTGAGTCAAATCCCATCATGCGCAGCGTCTTGGGCGCCGGCGCGGGGCTTTTGACCTCGAAGCGCTCCGAGACGAGAGTGGTCTCGAGGTCGCGCACCTTGAGCTCGATCTCTCAGCTGGTGTCGTAGAATTAGGCAAGCTCGGCCCAATCGATCTCCGCAGCATCGGTCAGGGTGGTGACGAGCACCATTTCGCTGTTCTTGCCCTCGCGGTTTTCGAAGCGGAAGCGGATGTAGCGCACCTGCAGCGTGGCGGGCAGGGGCGTGCCGTCCCTCCCATGGAAAGTAGGCGGGCGGCAGGGGATTGCGCGGGCTTGTTCCAGGTCACGAGGCGTCCGGAACGTCGCCAAGATTCGGTTCGATACCAACGAGATCATCGCTACCAATCAGATCGATCCTCAGGACGCTTCCAAAGGCACCGATCCGTCCAAGGAGGCGCTGGTTACCTTGGACGATGGCCCGCCGACCGGTTCGGTGCTGCCGCTTCCCCCGAGCAGCGAGGAAACGCAAATCGACGTCCGCTGGGCCGGCGATGATCGCGGTGGCGTCGGCATCAATTCCTTCGACGTCTATGTGTCGGTGGATGGACAGGCGTTCACGCTGTGGCTGGATGACACGACCCTGACCCACGCAATTTACCCCGGCTACTTCGGCCAGCATCTGGCATTTCACGCGGTGGCCGTGGATTTCCTCGGCCAGCAGCAGTTGCAGGCGCTGGCACCGGGTGGGCAAACGAGCACGACGATCGTGAATGACGACTACCTCGGTTGGCGAGGCGGGAGCTTCGGTGGAGCGGTTGGCAATCCCGCGATGCGAAACTCCCTGTGGGGAGATGATGCCGACCCTGATGGTGACGGCGTGTCCAATCTCTTCGAGTTCCTCTCGGCCACCGATCCTCTTCAGGGCGACGCGGGACTTGCCGGATCGCTGCGTGTGCAAAACGGAAAGGCGATTTTCTCTCACCGCCAAACGCCGGTGACCAACCATCTCGTCGATCACTACGTTGAATGGTCGCCGGACCTGCATCGCTGGTACACGGGCGGGATCCTTTACAATCTCGTCCAGGATGGGGGCGATCACTTGAAGCTGGACGCCCACATCACGACCCACGGCATGAAGCGGGCCTTCTTCCGCAGGGTGGCCACGCGCAGGGTGATTTATGCGCACTGGATCTATGAGGAAGGCGCCACCTTTCAAGGTCGAGGAGGCGATGTGGATCCGAATGGCGATGGGATACCGAACGCCATCGCGTATGCTTTCGGCTTGCCAGGCATGGGTGCGGTTCCTGCCGCGGACTCGCAGCGTCTGCCGAAGGGGATTCTCACCCAAGCTATGGTAGGGGCTGAAGACGGGGCTGAAGTGCTGGAGAAGCGGGCCGGTCTCGAATTCTTGCTCCCGGCACCCGGCCCCGAGGATGTCGTTCTGATCGTGGAGTCGAGCCCATCGCTGCTATTGAATTCCTGGCGCGAGGCGGCGCGCAAGGTCGGCAGGCAGGGATGGACCATTGTCGACCCGCTGAAGACGAGGATCGCCAGTATTCCAAGCGGGACGACAACCCGCCACTCCGTCGCGGAACCGCTGGAAGCACGACGCTTCTACCGTGTGCGTGCCATCATCCAGGAATGATTTTCTCCCATGTCCTCCCCGATTCATCCCTGCACGCCGGATAGAAAGCAGGCCTGCGTCCGGCCTCCTCCGCTCCTCTTGGCGATCTTCGCGGCATGGTTGAGCATGTTAACGCTGCCGTCTTTGGGCGGGGTGTTATGGTCAGAGAAATTCGACGATGCCGGTGCCGCCGGTCGTTGGCAGGCCGGAGGTGATTGGGAGATCGGCCCGGTGACGGGTGGCCCGGGCAATGCGGTCTCTGCATCTGGCGTCGCGGCTACCGGTCTCGCGGCTGGGGCCATTCCGGCTATCACCCGCCGCATCGCCAGCGTTGGTTCGATCACCATTCCTGTCTCTTCGGTATCACCACGGCTACGCTTCAGACAATGGCATCGCTTTTCATCAGGAAGCATCGGACGGATCCAAGTGCGCCAGGTGGGGGCGGAGTGGATCAACTTGGAAGGAGCTTCGGTGAGTGGTCAAAGTACCGGGTGGGAGTGGGTATGCATGGCCCTCGACGATCACTCCGGACAATCCATCGAGATCGGATTCCTCTGCGAAACGGGAGCTGCGGCAGCTGCGCCGGGTTGGTATCTGGATGACGTGGAGGTGGTCGACGGTCCTGAGAGTGACTATGCTGCCTGGCGGGCGGGCTATTTTCCCGGAGCTTATCCAGACTTGACCAAGGAAGCTGCTGTATGGGGGGGATGACGATACGGACCGGGATGGCTGTGCGAATATTCTGGAATTCATCATGCAAAGGAACCCGCTGATGCCTGATGCCGCCCTCGGACCGGTAGCCCGGAACGACGCTGGGGACTTCGTGATTACGTTCCGGGCGACCACCTCTGCCGTTCACGACGTATCGTGGCTCGGCCATTGATCGAACAAGTTGAATTTATGGCTGCCTGGTGGAATTCGTTATGAGGAAGTGGGAAGGCGACCAGGCTACAGGGTCATGGAAGCGAGGATTTCGAAGAATCGAGAGGAGCGCATGTTCTTCTGGATCGGCGCGTGGCGAAATCCATAGGGTAGGATGGCAGCATGTGGATGAAACGTAAGGGGGGTTAGTAGCACCGTTGGTAGATCCTTGGATGTGCCGGATGGTAGGTGTCGGATATCCGACACCTATGGAGCGTCACACGGGATAGATCAGGACGGACCAGATCGAGCGGCTTCGGACCGGCCGCTTCTTCCTAATGGAAGTCGTGGGAGCCGCCGGTCAGGGCTGCATCACTGCCGGGCATCGGGCGGATCGAGGTGACGTAGACGGTCGCCTGGTCGCCTTCACCGATCTGAACCCTCCCCTCCGCGAGTAAGAACGATTCGGCCGTGATCACCAGCCGGTAGGTGTGGAAGGTCGTTTTCGGCACAAACAGGTTCGCGATACCCGTCTCGTCTTCAAGGGAGATGAAGCAGTGACCCTTGGCGGTGCCCGGTCGTTGGCGACAGATGACCATGCCGGCAATGCTCACGGGGAAGCCATGCGGCAACCTGATGAGATCGACGGAGCGCGGCAGCTTCAGCTCGGGATGTTGCTCACGCCATAAGCGCACAGGATGAGGCCCGGCTGAAGCGCTCTGCGTGGTGTAGTCCGCCGCGAGGCGCTCCGCCATCGCCATCGCAGGCAGAACATCCTCCCGAGGCTCCGGGGGCAGCAGGTCGCGGTAGAGCGGAAGCTCGACTTGCCAGAGGCCTGCACGCCGATGGCCGACTGAAGGAAGCTGGTTGAGCGCGCCCGCCTTCGCGAGCAGCCGGCGTTCCTTTTGGTTCGGTTGGCATCGGTCGAGAAAGTCGGCCAACGAGGTAAAGGGACGCCTGCATCGTTCGGTGGCGATGCGTACTGCGGTCTCGCGCCCCAAACCTTTGATACGAAGCAGGCCGAGGCGGACGCTGTCGTTAGAGACTACGGTGGTCCGGTCTTCGCTATGGACCACCGAGACCGGAAGGAATCGAATGCCCCGGCGCTTTCCGTCCTGGATCAGGGAATTCACCGAGTAGAATCCCATGGGCTGGTTGTTGAGCAGGCCGGTGTAGAACTCCGCGGCATGGTGGACCTTCAGGTAGCACGAGGCGTAGGCAATGAGGGCAAACGAGATGGCGTGGCTTTCCGGGAATCCATAAAGCGCAAACGCACCGATGCTTTGGACGATCCTATCCTGGGCAACCTCGTCCACTCCTCGCTCCGCCATCCCCCGGCGGAGCTTTTCGACAACACGCCCCATTTTCTCCTGCGAGCGTTTCGAGCCCATCGTCCGCCGCAGTTCATCGGCTTCAGCGCCGGAGAAGCCCGCCACATCCATCGCGATGCGGAGGATTTGCTCTTGGAAAAGGATAACGCCGAGCGTGCGCTTCAAGATGGGCTCGCAGAGCGGGTGGATGTGGTCGACCGATTCGATGCCGGTACGGCGATTGAGGTAGGGGTGCCGCATCTCGCCGACAATCGGGCCGGGTCTGATGATGGCCACTTCGACGGCCACGTCGTAGAAGCAGCGCGGCCGCAGGATGGGCAAGGTCGCCATCTGTGCCCGTGACTCGACCTGGAAGGTGCCGACCGTATCGGTGCGGCACATGAGATCGTAGACCGCTTCGTCGTCGTGCGGGATCTTCGCCAGATCGACCGGACGCCCCCGGCTGGAACAGATGGCAATCGCATCCTCCATCGCCGCGAGCATGCCGAGCCCGAGGAGATCGATCTTAACGATGCCGAGGTCTTCGCAGTCGTCCTTGTCCCATTGGACAACCGTTCGCCCCGGCATCGTCGCCCGCTGGAGTGGCACCACGGCATCGAGCCCCCGGTCGCAGACGATCATGCCGCCGGAGTGCTGGCCAAGGTGCCGCGGCATACCGAGGACCGCGTGGTAAAGGCGGGACAAGGCAGGGAGCCTGGGATGGCTCGGCGGCAGCAATGCTGAGACCCGGGCCTCGAACTCGCATTCCGGCTCGGGCTCCCGGTCGCCAAACTCGTCTGATCCATGCGCGCTCCCTTGGGAGAAGCGATCAGCGGTGGCCGGCGGGAAGCCGAGCACCTTGCTCATTTCCCGGAATGCCGACTTGGGACGATAGGTGATCACGTTGGCCGTCATCGCGGCACCACGTTCTCCATACTTCCTGAAGACGTGTTGGATGACCGCCTCGCGGTGGTCGCCGGAGGGAAAATCGATGTCGATGTCCGGCCAGCTCTCGCGGTTCTCGCTGAGGAACCGCTCGAAGAGCAGCCCGCTGGCCACCGGGTCGAACGCCGTGATGCCCAAGCAGAAGCACACGGCACTGTTTGCCGCGGAGCCCCGGCCTTGGCAGAGGATACCGCGGCCCCGCGCAAACTCGATGATCTCGCGGACGATCAGGAAGTAACCGGCAAAGCCGAGGCGGCCGATCAGGGCTAGCTCATGTTCAAGCTGAGTCTTCACCCGGCGAGGAACAAGGTTCGGCGCGTAGCGGCTACCTGATCCTTCGTAAGTGAATCGGCGGAGCATTGTTTGCTGCTCAGCTATCGAGAGCGGATTGCCACGTCCATCCGGGTAATCAGGGAAGCGGTAGCCGAGGTTCTCCAAGGTAAAATCAATGCGCTTCTCCAATCGGCGGCCGTTGTCGATCGCTTCCGGGATGTCCGCGAACAGCTCGACCATCTGGCGCGGGGATTTTAGATGGCGCTCACCATTCGGCTCGAGAAGGTGGCCAGCGGCATCCAGCGAGACATGGTGCCGGAGGCAGCTGAACGCGTCGGCCAGCATTCGGTCGGCACGTGTCGCGTGTAACGGGGCATTGCACGCCCCGAGCGGCAGCTTGAGGTAGCCCGCCAGATCGATCAGATGACGATTGAGCCGGCTATCGTCACGAAGGCCGTGGCGGTTGAGTTCCACGAAGACGTTCCCCGGGCCAAAGGTGCCGACGAGGCTCGTGGCGGAGGCTAGCGCACTGTCCTTGTCGTCGCGAAGGAGGTGGCGAACGACCGGGCCTTCGCGATCACCCGTCAACGCAATGAGGTCCCCGGTGCCCAACGCGGCTCGCTGTGGCGTTCCCAAGTGAACATCCGTGAGGTGCCGGCTGAGTATTTGGTATCCACGTCGCGTGGCGCAGAGGACGGGAACGAAGGCTCCGTCGGGCAACTTCAACGACGAGGCTACAATCGCCCGAATGGCGACCTCCTTGGCGGCGGCGTGTGCCCGGGCGGAGCCGTAGAAGCCCCCCACGTCGGGAAGAGCCAGGCTCCGGTACCCCAGTTCCGCGGCTCGGTGAACCAGCGTCTCTGGCTGGCTCGCCCCCCGGAGAAACGAGAAGGCCGACGTCCCGTGGAATTCCGAAAAGGTTGGCAGGGGGAGAGGCACGGCGGGTCACCGTGCCCAATCTTTTTAAATGTTCAAAAGAACAGTATTCCTCGAGCTCCAGAACTTAAAAAAGCTCGCCCTGGGAGGGACGATCTTGCGGCTTCGCCGCAGCCGGTTCTTTCTTTTTTCGGGTGAGAAAGTTTTCTGTCGGCACCCAATCGAGCATCACCTTCGATGGGCCGAACTCATTGAGTTCACCTTCCAGATAGGGGCGTAGCTGATCTTCCGCCAGGACCGCCGGCATTCGATCGTGGATAGCTCCTATTGAAGTCGTCGGGTCCGTCGTGATCATTGAAAAGCACTCACCGCGGCCCTCCTCTTCGCCCCAAACTCCGGCCATCAGGATACCCTTGTTGCCGGGTCGCGTGAAACGGAGTGGGACCATCTTGCCGTCCTCACCTTTCACCCACTCGAAGAAGGCGGACGCCGGTATCAGGCACCGGTTCGACTGGAACTTGTCCCGCCAGAGCCGAATCTTAAGCTGATCCTCACGTGAGTTCACAACTGTCCGCGGCTTCTTCTGGCCTCGGGGGGTGTAGCGGAAGCCCCACGACACGATCCGGAAGCTCCGGTCGGGAACGATCACGGGAGACATCAGTGTTGGCCGGACGATCTGATACACGCCCTCCTCGAACATTGATGCCTCAAGCGCTTCGGCAACCAGCCAGTCCACGTCGAAGTTCGTCTGCCCGATCTCGTAGGCGGTGCACATGGATCGACACTAGCGCCATGTCCTTGCGGAACTTGGCCATGCCATCTTCAGTGAGACTGGTGTTCGGCGAACGCTAGGAACAGCGGGCGAGGGAGTGCGAGATTGCATCGCATTGCCGGATGCATGGGATGCCTTTCTACGTGACCGAGCGCGAAGATGAGAACGGTGGTCCATAATTCCGCGTCTTGCCCGACAGCTAGGAATAGGTCAGCCTCGATTGATAGGCGGGATTGCTGCCGGGCACTTCCCAGATGGCCGATCGATTCTATGAGGCCTTCGCCTAACAACACCTTGCTACTTGATTCCATGAGGAAGCATCCGGGCGCGGTTTACGCGGCGCAGTCCCTTTTGGGCGCGGCGGGGTTCTGGTGCGTCCTCGGCGGCCCGCTGCCCCTGCACGCGGAGCATATCCCGCTCACATCCGCGAAGGCCACGTTTCACAGCGGTACTGCCGCCGAATTGGCTCATGTGATCGATGACATCGAATCCGGACCCTTTGGCTGGTCCGTCGCGCCGAAGTTTTCCGAGCCACAGTCGCTGGTCGTCCACTGTGCCAAACCGGTCGAGGCGACCGAACTGGATATCTCGCTGTTCTTTCTCTCCGGACGTCCCAACGCCTCGATCGCGGAGTTCGCGCTTTCCTATACGACGGATGACCAGCCGTCCCTGAATGGAAACTGGGAGTCACTGGTGATCCAGCGTTACGCGGCGGAAGTGGTCAACCTCACTCGCTTGGAGGACGGCCATTTGCGCTCAAGCGTGGGCCCCGCGGGTGTGAACGGGGTGATTCCGGACGATACCTATCGCCTCGTTGTCCAGGTGCCCCGAGGCCGGGCGACCGGGTTCCGCATCGAGGCTTTCCCATTGCTCGATGCCAAGGGCGCCCCGCGTGCCATGAGCTGGAGCCACGTTCGCGACTTCGTCCTCACCGAGTTCCGGGTTGCGGAACATGTGCGCGCCACCACCAACATCGCGCTGCATTGCCCGGTCAAAAGCTCCCACCCGCTCTATGGTGTGATGAAACCGGGGGCGCTCACCGACGGCCTGCCCGCGACCCTCGCCCACCCCTTGGACGAAGCGCTTGGTGCGGGCTTCCATTTCGACATCGATCTCGGCCGCTCCGCTGCATTCGATCATATCAATCTCCGGGGTCGCGGTGATGAATGGTTGGACCGCTTTTCGCGAGTCCTGATCCGGATCTACGAGGAGGATCCGGATACCGGAGCTCCTCCTGTGTGGGAAGGCCTCGATCGCGCCGATGGGAGCCATCCCGCGCCCGGCGAGCACGATGTCATTCGCGCCTCTCTGGGGAAGGGGAGCTTCCGCGGCCGCTACATGCGCCTCTCATCGGACAGCCCCGTCCCGCTCTCGCCGCAACTCGCGGAGGTGGAGGTCTACGAGTCGCGGGCTCCAGAAGTGGTTTCAGCTCTCGCCGATGGCCGGGAAATCCCCGTCAGCGGCGGTCTCGATCTTCCGCCCGGGGTCCGGCGGCTTTCCTTGCGCCTGAGGATTCCGCAAATCGGCAAGCCGACCGGCACCTTGTTACGCTGGCGGGTTCGCGGGGATTTGGAGGAATGGCAGACTTCCCAGTTGCTGACCATCGACATGCCCTGCCCGCCACCGGGGAAGATGGTATTCGAGGCTCAGGCCCTGCACAGCGACCGCGAATGGAACGCCACCGTCCTCAGCTTGCCCATCCACGCCCGGCAACATTTTTGGGAGTCCCACCTCGTCCAAGGTCTCGCCAGCGGCGCCACGCTGCTCGCCGCGGTGTGGCTGGCCCGCTTTCTCACCAAACGACGCGCGGCCCGCCAGTTGGACCTGATCCGGGCCCGCGCGTCCCTTGCCGAGGAGCGCACGCGCATCGCCCGCGATCTCCACGACGACCTCGGCGCGAATCTCGCCCGAATCGGCTTCCTCACCGAAATTGCCGGGCGCTCGATTGACGACCCGGAGCACGTCCGTCTCCAGTTGGAGAAAATCTACGGGACCGCACGCGATCTGACCCGTCAGCTCGGTACCGTGGTGTGGGCGGTGGATCCAGCGAACGACACCCTGGAAAGTTTCGCCCGCTATCTTCACGGTCACGCGGAGGAATACCTCGGCATCGCCGGAATCCGCTGCCATTTCACCAGCACCGAGGCCATGCCGGCGATGCGCCTGTCCTCCACCTTGCGCTACCATCTACTGATGATCGCGAAGGAGAGTTTGCACAACGTCGTCAAACACGCCGGGGCCAGTCTGGTTGCCTTCAGCATCGCGATCACCGATAAGGACCTCATCCTGGAAATCTCAGACAACGGCCGCGGCTTGCCGCCAGCGGATGCGATGAAACCCGGCAACGGCTTGGCGAACATGCAATCCCGCGCCGCAGCCATTGGTGGTCACTGCGTATTCCTCAGTCCCCCCGAAGGTACTGGATCCGTGATCCGATTGACTTTGCCGCTGAACCAGTTGGAATCCACCTCCACCATGGCGACGAGCCCCGACCTCCTCGCACACTCATGACCCGAGCAAGCAAACTTCCACGGGCCGCCGCTCCCATTCGTGTCGCCTTAGTCGAGGACCAGGCGGGACTGCGCGATTCGCTGCGGGAGATTCTGGATGGCAGCGAGGGCATCACTTGCGTCGCGGCTTGTGTGAATGCGGAGCAGGCCTTGGCCGAGCTGCCGGGCATCAAGCCTCAGGTCGTGTTCATGGATATCAACCTCCCCGGCATGGATGGCGTCTCGTGCGTCCGGCAACTGGCGGGGGTCCTAACAGAAACCTTGTTCGTGATGCTCACGGTTCACGACAACAGCGACGCCGTTTTCAGTTCGCTCGAAGCCGGGGCCTGCGGTTATCTCCAGAAGCCGGTTAGGGCAGCCGATCTCGTCGCCGCTGCCAGGGATGTGATGGCCGGCGACTCGCCGATGTCCGCGAAGATCGCCCGACTGGTCGTCCAGGCTTTCAAGAGGCCTGTGCCCGAGAAGCTCCCGAAGAGTGCCGAATTCGAATTGACCGTGCGGGAGCGCGAAGTGCTGGATCTCCTGGTTGAGGGTTTCCTCTACAAGGAGATCGGCGAGAAGCTCCAGATTAGCGATCACACGGTGCATTTCCACATCCGCCACATCTACAGCAAGCTGCAGGTCCGTTCCCGGGCGCAGGCGGTGGCCAAGGTGATGAAGCGTTAGGGCGCGGTGGGCCGGTGTCATCCCGGTAGGGGGGACCCGCCAGTTTTGGCGGGTAGTCGGGTCGCGCGATTTAGCCAATCATCCCGAGGTTCGCGCCCCTTTGCGAACCCTCCTTTTACGGCTTCCGCTTCGAAGCCGGACACACGCTGAGCCGCGCCGAACTTTAAAAAACAACCCGCCTCCATCGAGATGAATCCGTCGCCTTCCATCGCAACCAAGAGCATTCGCCCGTTGCCCAAACTTCTCGCGTTCTCCGCGCCCTTGATGCTGTCACCGTTGGCTGCGGCTGCGGCTCCAGTCGCCGGAGTGACCGCTACTGCCTCGACAAGCTATGTGCACGGCTCCATCAGCACGGCGAACCTTGTCAACAACTCGGGGCTGAGTGTCCCGAATGACGTGACTGCCACCCACGCCGGATTCGGTGAAGGTGGAGGCGGAAACGGATGGCACTCAAGCGGTGGCGTGGTGGACAACGAGTTCGTCACGTTGAATCTCAACGGCACCTACAATATTGCCCATATCCACCTCTGGCAGATGAGCCAAACGGGTAATCTCGGCCGGGGTGTGAAACAGATCGATCTACTGGTTTCGACCAACGGCACCGACTTCACCCCAGTTGCTTCCGACTTGCAGTTGACCCAGTCGGCGGGGGGTCCCGTCGCTGCCCAGACCTTCCCCATCAACCAAGCCGGAATCACTCATGTCCGGATCGGCATTGATTCGGCATGGTCAGGAGCCACCAATGAATACGTAGGTCTTTCTGAGGTGAAGTTCACAGAAGGGGTGTTGACGGAAACATTCGCTCCCACCTTCAGTTTGGCGGCGGGCACCTATCTGGGTGAGCGGGCCGTGACCGTCTCCTGTGGGACGCCGGGAGCCACCATCTATTACACCACGAACGGCAGTCCGCCGACCAACACCTCGTCGTCGGGGTCCACCGGCCTGACTGTGAATCTTCCGGTGGGCACCACCACCCTTCAGGCATACGGTCATTTGGATGGCAATACCGACAGCGGCATTGCCAGCGCCACCTACACGATTCAAGCCACATCCTCGGGCGTCTGGACCAATGCGGCCGGCGGTTCATGGAGCCAAGCCGCCAATTGGCAGGGCAATGTAATCCCCGTCGGGGCGACAGCCGATTTCGGCACCCTGAATCTGACCGCAGACACGCAAGTGACGCTTGATGGTCCGCGGACGATGTCGAATTTGATTTTCGGCGATACCACCCCCAGCAATGACTGGATTTTGAACGCTGGCACGGAAGGCCCGCTGACGCTGGACATCGCAGCCGGCACCCCCTCCATCGCGGTCAACAACCGAACCGCCACTCTCGACTTGGTGCTCGCGGGCAGCAAGGGCTTGAACAAGACGGGCAGCGGCACTCTCGCCCTCACTGGTGCCAACACCTACACGGGCGTTACCGCCCTTAATGAAGGCACCTTGAGATTGGCTGACTTGGCCAGCCACCGGAGTTCCGTCGTCATGGCCACCACAACGATTTGTGAAGCCAACTTGGCCACCAACGTCAGTGCCGCCCAGTCTTTCAATATCACCGGCACCGGCACTCTGGTCAAAACGGGAGCGGGAACCTGGTTTACCGGCAGTGCGGGCCGGGTCGGCATCAGTTTAGGAACTGGCGGCTTAGTCGATATCCAGGCAGGCACACTCAGCAACGGTGCTCACCAGCAGAGCTGGACTGGCAACCAAGGCTCGGTGCACATCGCCGCGGGGGCGACTCTGGACATCGTGGCGGAGAACGTTCCTATCGATGCCCTCACTGGCGCGGGTTCGTTGCTCAACAGCTACCCGCCGAGCGGAACGAGGACCACGACGGTTGGCATCGCCGACGGCTCCGGCACTTTCAGCGGCGTCATTTCCTCGGGCGTCCTGGCGCTCAACAAGGCTGGCAGCGGTAACCAGATTCTCACCGGGGCTAACACCTACACCGGTGCGACCACGATCAGCGGGGGCACGCTACAGTTGGGCAACGGCGGCACCAGCGGCTCCCTCTCCACGAGCAGCACCATCACCACCAACGGCACTCTGGCCTTCAACCGCAGTGATGATGTCGTCCAAGGCATCCACTTCAGCGGCAATGCCATCGGTGGCACCGGCGGCCTGACCCAGACTGGCCCCGGTATCCTCACTCTCACGGCCAGCAACGGGTACACCGGCCCGACCGCCGTGACCGGCGGCGGGCTCGTGGTGGACCTTAATCCGGGCACCACCTGGAATGTTGCCGACCTGGACCTTGCCAGCGGAACCTCGCTGTCCCTGCGCAACTTCGCCAGCGATTCGGGGAATCCGGCCCTCGACGCGACGGCCTCTCTGGCGGCCCACGGCACGGTGACCCTTTCGGTGGCCGGGACCTTCTCTGAAGGGACTTTCCCGCTGCTTTATTATCCCTCGGGCTCCGTGATCGGTGGCGAGGGCTTTGCCGCCTTTACCCTCGGCACATTGCCCAGCGGGGTCGAGGCTCACTTGGAGAACAACGAGGAGAACTTCTCCGTCGACTTGGTCGTTACAGAAGTAGCGGGCTATCAAGGTTGGATCGGCGGCTTCACCTTTGAGGATGGTGCCGACCTGACGGTCAGCGGGGACGCGGATCACGACGGCTTGGACAACGGGCTTGAATATGCGCTTGGCCTCGCGCCGAACCAGTCCAACGGCTCGCCCGGCACCTTCACAGGAAGCCAAGTCTCCTTCACCAAGGGTGCCGAAGCGATCGCCAACCGCGACGTCACCTACGTCATCGAAATCTCGAACGATCTCGGCCTGGCCGATCCATGGACGGCGGTGGTTACCCATGCACCGCCGGATGCTTCCGCGACGATTTCCTACACATTCACGGGCGGCGAAACCAAGGGATTCGCGCGTCTCAAGGTGACAAACCACTGATCCCACCCCGTGAAGAAAACCATTCTTCTGCTCATCTGCGCAGGCACCTGCCTGACCGCTCATTCGGCCGTCATCACCTTCAGTTCCCAGACGTTTCGACAGACCAACGAATCCACCCCGGCCGACACGACTTGGGTCACCACCGCGGGAACCCTCTATGGTGCCAAGAATATTGGCGGCGTCACTACAACGGTGAACGGCGTGACCTTCACGGGGGTCTCCGGATCCAGCGTCAATGGCGGGAATGGCGCCTTGTCCCAACCCAATGTCGCATGGTCGATTGCAGTAGGCAGCTCCTTCTTCAGCGAAGGCGGCGGCAATTCCGCCAACAACTTCCTGGATTCGGGAGGCTACAATAGTGGTGCTCAAGCCCTACAGTTCAGCTCGCTGACGGTCGGGAACACCTATGCTGTCGACATGGTTTTCGCCGACACGCGTGCCGCCCTCAATGGACGCTATGTGAATGTCAGTGGAACTGTCGTTTCCGGCGTCACGCTGACGGATTACGGCATTGGCATCACCAACCAGCAATATGCGTTCGGCACGGGTGACGCGGGCTTCTTGGTGATTAAAGCCACCTTCGTTGCCGACACGGTGACCCAGGATTTCAGCATCCGGGGGTTCAACGCAAATGCGACAAATTCCGGCGGTCAGTTGAATGCGTTCCAGATCCGGAACTTGGGTGTCGTTCCCGAGCCTTGCACCTCACTGCTTGGCGGATTCGGAATGCTCGCCCTGCTGCAGCGCCGCCGCCGCGACCGCTGAATCATTTTCCGGAGTTATTGGGTTTACTACGGAATCCAAGGGGCCGCCAACCGGGAGGACTGGCGGCCCCGTTTTTTCACGATCCCACGTCCCCCTATTTCCTGTTGAAAACCACCGTCATTGCCTGTTTCTTCGCCACCTTCGCGCTGCTGTCTTTGACGGCACCCGCAGCACCCGTCGCTTGGAATTCTCCGGGCACTATCACCGCGGATAGTGATGTCTCCACCGCCGGGGTCCCGGTGTTTGCCTATGACTGGAAAGGCGTGGCGCAATCGGTGAATGGCGTCGCTTTCACGGCTCCGGGAAGCGGCGCGACGCTCGGCTGGAGCAGTGGGACTACCAACGGCAGCTTCGTGACAGATGGGGGCACGGCGATGCCGGCCTACGGGCTGAGTGCCGCCTACAAGAACATCCTCAACGGCGGCCGCTACGCCAACACCGGCGGGGCCTGCACGGTGACCCTTAACAACTTGGTCGATGGCCGGGATTACCAGGTTCAAATCTGGGTCATTGATTCGCGCATTTACGGACCGGGCCGCACGGAGACCATCACCAGTGGCGGAGGCAACACGGTGACCTTGAGCTACAGCAACGCCGCTGCCAATACCGCCGGTGGGATGGGCCAATATGCCACCGGCACCTTCACCGCGGATGCCGCCACGCAGACCGTCACCCTCACCGGCAATTCCGGCGGCTCCACGCAGATCAACGCCCTCCAGCTCCGCGATGTCACGGCAGTGCTACCTTCCGCACCCGTCATCACCCAACAACCCGAATCACGAGCGGTCGCGCTCGGCGACACGACAAGCTTGAGCGTCATGGCCACTGGCACCGAGCCTCTGACTTACCAGTGGTCGTTGGATGGCGATCCGATCGGAAGCGCCACCGCCGCCACCCTCGACCTCCCGAATGTAACCAGCACTCACGCCGGCGATTACACGGTGACCGTCACCAACGCAGTCAACAGCGTGACCAGTGACCCGGCCCGGGTGAAAGCCGTGGATCCCCTGGACCCTGCGACTGCACTTGAGGTCTACAACCCGGTCTGGTCCACCCCGAGCCAGAACGATCGCGGTGCCATGCCGTTGGGGAATGGCGAGGTCGGCCTCACGCTCTGGGTCGAGGCCGATGGCGACCTTCAATTCTACATCTCCCGCACCGACAGCCGTACGGAATTGGATCGCCTGGTGAAGCTGGGGAAAGTCCGTCTCAACCTGTCCCCCAATCCCTTCGCAAGCGGCCAGGTCTTCCGCCAGGAGCTGCGGCTGCACGATGGCCATGCCGTGATTACGGCGGGCCCACCGGGGAATCGGGTTACCCTGCATGTCTTCGTGGATTCGGATAGCCCCACGATCCATGTGGCGGGCGCCTCGACGGCGCCGCTCACCGTACGTGCCAGCTACGAGACTTGGCGTACCCAGGATTATACCGGCAACGCTGGCGATTCACCGCTTGGCGGGTCGTCCTTTTCCAATCTCTACGAGTCCGCCGATGTGGTGGATGTCGCGGCTGGCAGCCGACTGGCTTTCTATCATCGCAATGCCTGGTCCTGCGTGGCGCGAACCGCCCAAATCCAGTTCATGTCTCCCTATCTGGCGGACATTCCCGAAACGCTCGCCAATCGCACTTTCGGCGGCTGGATGACCTTGACCGGAGCCACGACCAGCGGCGGCAACTCGCTTCTAACCGAAGCACCGGTCACGGGGTTCGATTTGAAGATCGCGACCCATACCGCCCAGACGCCGACCGCCGCCGACTGGCTCGCCGAAGTGGAGGAGATTCACGGCCAAGGCCCGGACGCGGCTGCCGCGATGCAGCGCACCAGCCAATGGTGGCATGACTACTGGAACCGCAGTTGGATCTTCGTGCAGGGCGACGGCCCGCCGGAGTCCATCGCGATGGGAAGAAACAGCTTGCCCCTCCGGCTCGGCGCGGACTCCACCGGCGGGAGCTTGTTCAGCGGCGCGATGGCGAGAGCCAGCTTCTACAACCGGGTGCTCTCCGCCGCTGAAATCGCGTCCCTCGCAACCGGTGCACCGGACACCGATGTCACCGTCACCGGGGGCTTGAAAGCGAGCTGGTTGTTAGGAAGCACGAGTGGCGGCGTTTGTCCGGGCAGACTCGGCACGGGGATCAGCCTCACCACATCTGGCACTATCAATACCTCCACCGCGGGTGGTGTCGGTCACGCCCGGTTTGATGGTGGTCATTTCCTCGCCGCCGATGACTCCCGCCTGGAACCGGCCGAAGGCGCGACCCTGGAAACGTGGGTCCGGCTGGACACCGGCGAACCCAACAGTGGCCGGTTGTTCGACAAAAACACCGCCAATCAGCAGGACGGCTATCTCTTCGATCTCTATCCGGGGCGGGCGCTTCGCTTCTACAACGGCTTTGATCACGTGGGCACTGCAGCCAATCTGCTCGCCACCGGTACCTGGATCCATGTCGTCACGACCTACGACAATCGCACCAAGGCTCGCGCCGTGTTCCTGAATGGCTCGCAGGCCGCCCAAGTGGCTGGCAGCACCGGTGACACTGCCAATCCGACGCCATCCCCCGTCACCCGGGCCTATGTCCTGACCAAGTGGATGACCGCCTGCGGCGCGCGCGGCAATTTCCCGATCATGTTCAACGGCTCGTTGTGGACCGTGAATCCCAACACCTCGCCGATCACTCTCGGCAACAATCCCGACTACCGCAACTGGGGCCACACCTATTTCTATCAGAATACCCGGCTTCACTACTCTTCGATGCCTGCCCGCGGCGAGGTCGATTTCATGCAGCCCTTCTTCGAGTACTACGATCGCTTCCAGGCGCTCAACCGCGGTCGCGCAGTCGCGTGGCATGGCGCTGGCACCGAAGGCCAGTTCAACAACGAGATGACCACCTCCTTCGGCCTGAGCCTGGGGGGCATCTACGGTTATAACCGGTCCGGCAAACCGAATTGGTATACCGACAACCAGTACGGCGGCGCGGTCACCATCTCCCCGGGTCTCGAGTTGATCGCCTTGATGCTGGAAGCCTACGACCACTCCGGCGACACCATCTTCTTGCAAAACAAGATCGTCCCGTACGCCGCGGACCTGTTTCGCTTCATCGAGACCCGTTACCCTGCCCGGGCGGACGGCAAGGTGGTGATGAGCCCGATCCACTCCGTGGAAACCTTTCACAACACCACCAACGCAATGCCCGTTGTCGCCGGCATGAACGCCGTGCTCGACCGCCTGCTCGGCTTGCCCTCCGATGTTCTAACACCTTCGCAGGCAGCCTCCTTCGCCGCGTCCAAGGCGCTCACTCCGACGCTGCCGATCCAGCAAATCCAGTCCACCACCGTATTCGCCCCGGCGCATGCATTTAGCACCTCCCGCATGAACGTGGAGGAACCCGAGCACTACGCCACCTTCCCTTTCCGCCTCTGCAATATCGGCCGTCCTAACCGCCAAGTGGGCATTGATACCTTCGAGCGGATCACTCTCGCCAACAACTACTTCAAACCCTTCACCATCGGCGGTCCCACCTACGTCAACAGCTTCTCAGGTTGGCAGCAGACGCCGATGGTCGCCGCCCTGTTGGGCCTCACCGGCGACGCGAAACTCGCCCTGACCACCAACTGCCGCCTCTACAGCTCGGGCTACCGCCTCCCCTCGATGTGGGGGCAGATCTACGACTCGGTGCCCGATGGCGATCACGGCGGCAACCTGCTGGACACCACCCAGCTGATGGCTTTCCAAACGCTGGGCGATAAGATGTTCCTGCTCCCGGCATGGCCCGCGGACTGGGATGCTTCCTTCAAGTTTCACGCCCCCCGCAATACCATGGTCTCCGGTCGCTATCGAAACGGTACGCTGGACCAACTCGAAGTCACCCCCGCTTCCCGCGCCAAAGATCTCGTCCTGATGGCCGATGTCCCGGTGGCCCTTTCGGGAAGTGTCACCGTTTCGGGATATGAGGCTTGGCGCTTGGTTCGCTTTCCGGGCCGGGACCTTGAATCGCCCTCGCTGTGGAATTCCGCCGCGAATCCCGACCACGACGAGCTGCCTAACAGCGTGGAATACGCGCTCGGCACCGACCCCCTGGTCTTCACTCCACTGCCAGGCTTGGTGCCTGCGGGGGATGACTTCACCCTCACCTTCACCAAAGGCGTGGAGGCCGCGGCAGACCCGAAGGTCGCGTATGGCATCGAGGTCTCGGACGACCTCGAGGAATGGACGCCGGTGGCTCCTGATCTGAACACCACAACCACGATTGGCCACACGCTTCCCGGGGGGGGCACACGACGGTTCGCCCGGCTCAGGGTGACCCTCACCCCATATGCGAACTGATTTCAGAATTACGATGCCTCCGAAATCCATTATCCGGATTGGAATGGCTGCCACCTTGGTAGCCGTTCTAGCACCTGCCTCCGCCACTCCGCCGGCTAACACCACTTGGGAAGAGGAACTCGCAGCCTACAATGTCGTCTGGGACAGCCCGAGCAAAAGCTCCGTGGATTCGATGCCGCTTGCCGGCGGGATCCTCGGCCTAAACGTGTGGGTGGAGAAGGGCGAGCTCTGCTTCCTGATGGGCAGCCCGAATTGCATGGATGAAAACGGCATGCAGCCCAAGCTCGGCTTGGTCCGCCTGCGTTTTTTCCCCGCGGTGTTTGAGCAGGACTTCCGGCAGGAATTGCGCCTCGCCCAAAGCGAAATTATCGTCAGCGGCAAGACTGCCTCCGGTACGCGGGTGTCGGTCAAACTCTGGTGCGCCGTGGACCAGCCTCTGGTGCATGCGGAGACCACCGCCAGCGAACCGGTGGAGGTGACGGCGAGTTATGAGACGTGGTCGAACTACGATGCCAAGGTGGACAAGGGTGCGATTCAATGGTCGCGCCGCTTGGCCCAGGTCAATGCCCGCCGCAAGAACGACCTC
Organism: Luteolibacter arcticus; assembly: GCF_025950235.1. NCBI lineage: Bacteria > Pseudomonadati > Verrucomicrobiota > Verrucomicrobiia > Verrucomicrobiales > Verrucomicrobiaceae > Neoluteolibacter > Neoluteolibacter arcticus. The sequence continues at coordinate 46,680 of NZ_JAPDDT010000016.1, forward strand.
GAGGCACAAGGCATGGCGGAGTTCGAGGACAAGGTGCCTGATCCGCTGTCCGGCCTGATCTGTGGCGGACGCATGACCGCCCCCGGCATGGTGGAGGCCGGCAGCGGTGTCGGTTTGTTCAACGGGTTGAAAACCCAGACCTGCTCGCTGAAGACGGCCGCGCCGGTGAAGCAACTAGACCTGTGCATCACCCTGCGCATGGAACAGGAGAAGTCGTTGGCCACTTGGGAAGCGCAGTTGGACAAGCACGCCAGGCGAGCGGCGCAAAACGCCAAGTCCGACCGGTTCGCCACCCAAGCCTGGTGGAATGTCTTTTGGAGCCGCAGCCACATCACCATCAACCCGGGCGCACCGCCAACGGATGAAGCCTGGCAAGCCGGGCGCAACTACCAGCTCATTCGCTACATGTCGGCCTCCAATGTCAATGGCCGGGCCATGACCCTGTTCAATGGCGGGCAGTTCACCTGTACCGACAACCCCGACCGCCGCGCGTGGGAGGGCTGCCAGTTCATGGCGCAAAACCAGCGCCTCGTATACTGGCCGATGCTGCGCGCCGGCGATTTCGACCTCCTGCAAGTGGCGACGGATTTCTATCGCGACCGGACCGAAATGAGCCGCCTGCACGCCAGGAAATTCTGGGATGTGGATGGCGTGGCCTGGAGCGAAGCCTTCAGCATCTTCGGACTGGACTCCATAGGCACGACCGCTGACGGACGTTGCAGTGCCCGGCACTTGCCGCACCACTACACCTCCGGCATGGAGTTCGCGCTGATGATGCTAGAAATGGGGCGCTACACCGGCAAGGAGTTCAGGAACTACCGCGATGCGGCGATCGGCATCATTCGCTACTACGACCAGTTCCATCAAAAGTCGCTTGCCAAGAAAACCGGCAAGCCGCTGGACGCCAAGGGACACCTCGTCATCTATCCCAGCGATGCCTGCGAGCCGTACCACGGCTGCACCAACAATACCGATGTGATCGCCGGGCTGACGGCCCTGACCCGCGAACTGCTGGTGCTGCCGAAAGGCACTCTGTCGACCGGCGAGCGGGCCTACGTGGAGGGCTTCCAGAAGCGTATTCCGCCTTTTCCGATGAAGGAGCAGGAAGGGAGGAAATACTTCGCAGCTGCCGAGTCCTGGGAATGGGTGTTCGAAAACGGCAACATGGATTTTCCTCAGATGTACGTCTGCTTCCCATTTAGCATCCTGTCATTGGGCCGCAGCGACATGACACTTGCCAAGAACACCTGGGACCTCGCTCCTATAAAGCCAGCGATCTAGCGCCAAAACCAGTGCTGGTATCAAAGCGCCATCAATCTAGCCCGCATGGGCGACACAGCGCAGGCGGCTCGCTACACGGTGGACAAGCTGCGCCATCCGGGGGAGCGCTTCCCCGCCTTCTACCACGTGCACTACGGTGACGGTCGCGAAGGCTTTTGCCAAGCACCCGATGCCGACCATGGCGGGGTGGCGATGACCGCGTTACAGGAAATGATCATGCAGGTCGACGGCAGGCGCATCCTGTTAGGGGGGGCGTGGCCTGCAGACTGGACCGGAAATTTCAAACTCCACGCGCCTTACCAAACCGTTGTCGAGGGCCACGTGGCTGATGGCAAGGTGGTGGTGGACAAGGTGACGCCTGAAACACGTCGCAAGGACATCGAGATATTCCCGCTCAAGACACTCCCTCTGCCGGCACCGCCACCGCTTTCGGCTGGGAAAGCGGCCACCGCCTCCAGCGTCTATCGAGCCGGCCACGAGGCAGACAAGGCCTTCGACGGGAATCCTCAAACCCGCTGGGCGGCCCGTGAGACGAAGGCCGCTTGGATCGCAGTGGATCTGGGCCGGCCCATGGAAGTTTCCCGCGTGGTCATTCAGGAGACCAGCTATCCACGCGTGAGTCGGTTTGCCTTCGAGGCGCAGGAAGCCGACAGTTCCTGGAAGGCGCTTGCGACCGGCACCACCTTGGGGGCCGACATGGAACTAAGCTTTGCACCGGTTACGGCGCAGGTGTTCCGGCTGAATGTTCTCGATGCCTCGGATTCGCCCACGGTGGAGGAAGTGCTGCTGTACCCGCGATAGCGGCGCGTCGCTGCCCCGGGCGGGATGGAAGTGCGACGGGCGGGCGGCTCGCCGAGAAACGTCCTGAATGTCGACAAAAGAGGCTCCTTCGATGGCGGCTTTGAAGGGATCCGAAGTAGTCGACTGGAGGACGTTTGACCTCGCAAAGTAAAAGGACTCAGTCGAGATCGGCGTGGTCTAATGGAATCGGCAGAGGCGGTGGGATGGCGTTTTATGCGCACGGTGCCCCCTTGTTGTTGTTGTACTAAGGTACGATAGCCAATTCCGAAGCTCGGTGACAGATTCGACTCGGAAAAACGCAAGCCTCGAGCAGCCCTAGGCGGAACAGAGAAGCCTTTTCATCGTAACCCAGTGAACTGGATCAATTTGCTGTGGCGGATACCAGCTTCATCTCTCCCACCGTGAACATCAATGTTGTCACATAGGACGCTCCGTCGCCGTCGGGAAGGGAAGGGCGCGCTTGAGCCCGTTGATTTTCCCGAAGTGACTTCAAATGCCCCAAAAAGAGAGATAATGAAACCTAAACTCACCGCCGCCGCGCTCGCTGGCGCACTGACCCTCACGAGCGCCTATGCGCAAACCACCACGCCCCACAACGTGAAGACCCGCGCCGACGATCTCAATTTCGAGCTGGGTTTTCCCACGGAGGAGACGACCCGCAAGGTGTTTGACGAACTGGACTACCAGCGCGCGGTGCAAGCCTACCTGTGGGCCTATCCGGCGGTTTCGTTCGAATCGATTCGCATCGCGACCAAGCGCGACCTCGGTGCCGATCTCAATGACTTGGTCATCGCCGACAACTACGCCGACCCCAAGGGCCTCTGGCTCACCGCGAACGATACCACCATCTACGCGTTGGCCAATGTTGACCTTGGCAAGGCGGGACCGCTAGTCGTCGAGATCCCGCCCGGAGCGATCGTCGGATTGATCGACGACTTTTGGCAGAGATCCATCGCCGACGTCGGGCTGCCCGGACCCGATGGTGCCAAGGGCGGGAAGTTTCTGCTCCTCCCGCCCGGCTATCAGGGTGACGCTCCGCAGACCGGCTATCACGTCCTCCAGGGAACGAGCAACAATTACAACCTCATGGTCCGCGGCATCGTGCAAAACGACGACAAGGACGCCGCCGTCGCCAACGTCAAGCAGGTCAAAGTCTATCCGCTAAGCGAAAGCGCCAACCCGAAGCCGAACAAGTTCATCTCCATGTCGGGGAAGGTGGTGAATACGCTTCCTCCCCGGGGGATGGCGTTCTGGGAGCGTCTTTCCGCCTTCATCAACAACAACCCTGTCCAAGCGCGCGACCTGTTCTTTATGGGCATGCTCAAGCCGTTGGGCATCGAAAAAGGCAAGGAATTCAAGCCCGACGCCCGGCAGCGGGGGATCCTCGAAGAGGCGGCAAAGATGGGCGATGCCATAGGTCGGGTGATGCTATTTGAAGGACCCGATCGATTCCGCCAGGCCGAGCCGTTTGCCGGGTCGAAGTGGCACTGGGTATTTCAGGTCAATCCCGTCCAGCAGACCGATGCCTACGGCCAGCTTGATGAACGGCTGCATTACACCTTCGGGGCGATTTATACGACGCCCGCCTTGGGAGTCATGAAGGCCGGTCCCGGCGGCAATTATGTCCAGGCGTTCAAGGACAAGGACGGCAACCGCCTCGATGGCGGGAAGTCATATCGTCTGCACGTGCCCGCGAGCGCTCCGGCCGAGCAGTTCTGGTCGCTGACGCTCTACGACACGGCGACCCGCTCCATGATCCAGAACCCGGGCAACGACGCCGCCCGCTCGTCCCTCGACAAGCTCAAGACGAACTCGGACGGCTCCCTCGAGCTTTACTTCGGGCCCGCCGGTAGCGCCCCCGCGGGTTTGGAAGCCAACTGGATTGAGACCGTCCCCGGAAAAGGCTTCTACCCCATGATGCGGTTCTACACCCCCAAGGCGGGTTTGTTCGACGGGAGCTGGAAGCTGCCGGATATCGAAATCGTGAAGTGATCCGCAATAGAACCAACCCCGCGAAACGAAAGGACTGATATGAAAATCACACACCAACCCATACTCCTCGGCGCTGTGCTCGTGAGCGCACTCGCCACCCCCGGCGCTCACGCGCAGGAAAAGACTCCGGGCTTCAACAACAAGATCCCCGAGAAGATCATGACGCCCGACAAGGTGGAGTCCCGCCTCGGGACGCTCGACTTCGTCGATGGCATACCCACCGCGGAAACGACGCAAAAACTCTACGACAATCTCGACCACATGCGTGGAGTGGAGGTCTTCCTCAATTTCATCCCCGCCGCGTCCATGGAAGGGCTGCGTCTCGGTTCTCTCGAATACGGTGCGACCAAGAGCAATCAGGCCATCCTCTTTGACCAACTGATGGACTCCAACCCGCTTTACCTCACGGGCAATACGGACACGGTTTATTGCATGTCCTTCCTCGATCTGGAGAGGGATGGTCCCACCGTCGTCGAGATCCCGCCAAAGTGCGGCCCCGGCACCACGGACGATGCCTACTTCCGCTTCGTAATCGACATGGGCGGCCCCGGCCCCGACGCGGGCAAGGGCGGCAAATACCTGATCCTTCCGCCGGACTATAAGGGTGATCTCAAGCCCACCGCGGGCACGGACCAGGCCGAGGTCGACGGCGAGAAATATTACGTCGCACAATCCACCTCGTACGTGAATTGGGTTCCGCTGCGCGGTTTCCTCGAAGACGGCAAGCCCGATGCCGCCGTCAAGATGTTCAAGGACGGCTTCAAGGTCTATCCGCTCGCGCAGAAGGACAACCCGCCGAAGATGGAGTTCATCAGCGCTTCCAAGAAGCCGATCAACACCGTCCACGCCAACAACTTTGAGTTCTTCCATGAGCTGGACAACGTGATCCAGAAAGAGCCGCTCAACTTCCTCAATCCGGAACAGCGCGGCCTCCTCGCAGCCATCGGTATCGTCAAGGGCAAGAAGTTCGCGCCCGACGAGCGGATGAAGAGAATCCTCACCGACGCCGTCGCCGTCGGCAACGCCACCGCCCGCGCCATCTCCTTCCGTGATCGCGAAAAGAAAGCGCCGATCTACCCCGGCAGCGCATGGCATTCCTTCTTCGCCGTCAGCGATTACCAGTGGATCGACCGCGAAATGGAGGGCGCAATGAACCTCGATGCCCGCACCAAGTTCTTTTACGGCTACACCGTCAACACGCCCAAGATGATGATGAAGCTCGTCGGTGCTGGCTCACAATACGGCGTTGCTTTCGGCGACGCCGACGGGCAGCCGTTCGATGGCGCGAAGACTTATACCTTCAATGTTCCCGCCAATGTCCCCGCCCAGCGGTTCTGGTCGGTGGTTCTCTACGATCCGCAGACGCGCTCGGAACTCCAGACCAGCCAGCCGTTTCCCGGCAAGAACAACACGCGCGACAAGCTGATCACTAACGCCGACGGGTCGGTCGATTTCTACTTCGGCCCCAAAGCCCCGGAGGGCAAGGAAGCCAACTGGCTCGCCACCGTCCCCGGCAAGGGCTGGTTCATGGTCTTCCGCCTCTACAGCCCGCTGGAGCCGTTTTTCGACAAGTCCTGGCGGCTGGGCGAACCGAAATTGGTGAAGTGACACGACAGGGAACCAAACAAACATAACAGCGAAAGGACTGATGATGAAGACGACCTACTCAAGACGTGAGGCCCTCAGGGTCGCCGCACTCGGAATCATCGGGGGAGGCGGCGCGACGACGCAGGCGCAAGCACAGGAGCCCGACGCCATGAAGACTCCCGTCGCGGATCCCAAGGCCATCAAAACCCGTGTGGCTTCGTGCAATTGTGGACAGCTCAGCGTGACTTGTACCGGCCCCGACCCAGACCGGGTCGTCATGTGCAACTGCTTTTTGTGCCAGAAGCAGACGGGCAGCCCGTTTTCTCTCCAGGCGCGATTCCCCAACGAGCAGGTGAAGATCGAGGGCAAATCGACGGCGTGGAAGTTTCCCATCGAGGGCGCGGGGCGGACTAAGTATCGCACCTGCGCCGGCTCGGACGGGCTCAAAACGGATTCTGCCGCTGATCTGGTTACGTCTCATTTCTGCCCCGTGTGCGGGTCCACCGTTTACTATTACCGAAAATCCGATCCCGCCCGGACGGGCGTGAAAGTCGGGGCTTTTGCCGACCCGACGTTTCCGCCGCCGATGGGTTCCGGCTTCGAAGAGTACGCACATCCGTGGACGAAGAAGCTCGCGGACCTTCCGATGCCGTTGGGACATGGCAAGTAGCTACGGGCGAGCCCCTTCCGCAAACCACCCAAAACGAAAGGACTCATTTTGAGAACATCACACCTGCCAGAACTCATCGCCGCCGCGCTGATCGGCGCGCTGGGCAGCCCCACCGCAACGGCACAGGCCGCCCCGAAGATGAAGATGTCGACGGACATTCCTGCGTCCATCACCACGCCGGACTCGGTCGAGACTCGCCTCGGCACGCTCAAGTTCGACGACGGCTTCCCGGACGATGCCACCGTCCAGAAGGTCTATGACAACCTCGATTTCCAGCGCGGAGTGCAGGCGTTCCTCACCGGCATGCCGGGCGCTTCGCTGGTGGCCATGCGCCACGCCCTGCGGGAACTCGGCGCCGTGAATGGCAAGACGATCCTCGTCTCCGAGACGCTCCTGGATTCCAAGGCGATCTGGCTCACGCCAAACGCCGATACCGTTTACGCGGTGAACTGGATCGACCTGACGGACGGCCCGGTGGTGATCGAGAGTCCTCCCGAAGCCCTCGGCATCTTTGACGACGCCTGGTTCCACTACGTGGCCGACCTCGGATTGCTGGGGCCGGACCAGGGCAAGGGTGGCAAGTTCCTCTTCCTCCCGCCCGGCTACAAAGGCGAGGTGCCGAAAGACAAAAAGGATGGCGGCGAATACTACGTCTTCAAGTCCGCGACCTTCGGGAACTGGTATCTGTCGCGCGGATTCCTTGTCGATGGCTCACCGGAGAAGAGGGCGGATATTATCAAGAAGCACACGCGTATCTATCCTCTCTCACAAGCCGCTAATCCACCGGAGCAGAAGTTCACCAATTTTTCGGGCACTCCGCACAACACGGTTCACGCGAACGACTTCGGGTTCTACGGAGAACTCAACCAGCTTGTGCAGGATGAGCCGAGCGAGGCAATGGACCCCGAGACGATGGGTCTCCTCGCCTCGATCGGTATTGAGAAAGGCAAGCCGTTCGCGCCCGATGCGCGGATGAAGAAGATTCTCACCGAGTCGGCCGCGGTGGCCAACGCTACCGTCCGCGCCATGCTCATGAAGTCCCGGGACCCGGGGACCTTCTACTACCCGAACAGCGGGTGGAGCAACCCGCTCCTCATCGGTGGTTACGAATTTCTTCAGCAGCCCGGCGTGCGCGCCCTCGATTCGCGCAGCGCCTCCTATTATTATTTCACGGGGAGCACCCCGGGGATGTCCATGAAGATGATCGGCAAGGGTTCGCAGTACGCCTACACTTTCGTGGATTCCGAAGGAAACCGGCTCGACGGTGCCAAGAACTACAAGCTCCACCTGCCGCCCAATATCCCTGCACAGCGCTTCTGGGCGATCATCGTCTACGACACTCAGACCCGGTCGGACCTCCAGACCGACCAGACCTACCCGAGCTTGGGCAGCCAGACGAAAAGTCTCGTCGTCAACCCCGACACCTCGGTGGATATCTACTTCGGACCCGAGGCTCCGGCGGGCAAGGAAGCGAACTGGATTCAGACCATTCCCGGCAAAGGCTTCAACCCCATGCTGCGCCTCTACAGCCCGCTCGAGTCGTGGTTCGAGAAGACCTGGCGGCCGGGCGAGGTGGAGCTGGTGAAGTGAGCGAAGTTCCTACCCCTCACGCCCTCCTTGTGTGCAGGCGGTATCGAGGTGGCCTACTAGCTCCTTATGCTTCACCTCAGTCCGTTCCCTCGAATACCTCGCCACCGGCCACAGGGACGAGGGGTGCATCTTGCTAAAGTCCTGATCGGCCATCCCTCCCCGAACCTGCCACTGCCTCACTCCGATTATTCCACCATGAATCGTAGGCACGCATTAGCGGCCGTCGCTGCGCTCACCCTTTCGTCCTCGCTCCGGGCCGCCGGGGAAGATGTACTCGACCCCGAATCCTGGCCCCGCTCCTGCAAGGTCGGCGGAGCGGAGATCGCCATCTACATGCCGCAAATCCTTGAGTGGTCGGAATTCCGTCATCTCAAGGCGAATGCCGCGATCGGCGTGAAGCTGGAGGGCAGTGCCGAGGCGAGCTACGGTGCTGCGGCCATTGAAGCGGACACCATCACCGACTTCGATCGCGGCAGTGTCAGTATCGGTAAGCGCACCGTGAGCGGATTCCGCTTCCCGGAAATGGATGCCGCTACCGCTGCCCAGGCAGAGGCACTGGTCCGCTCCGTCCTCGCGCCGGACAGTTCGATGGAACTCCCGCTCGATGCCATGACCGCGGCTGTGGATCGTGCCGATGCCAGCACTGCCGACACCCCGGTAAGCTTGGAGCCGCCGCCGACCTTCTTCAGCGATTCGCCCGCCGTGCTCGTTGTTTTCATTGGCGAGCCGAAGCTGGAGCCGGTGAAGGGCGACGATCCCTCGCTGATGTTCGCCGCGAACACGAATTGGGACCTGTTGGTGGAGGGCACGGACTACTACCTCCTCGCCGGCAGCCAGTGGCTTGTCACCAAGGACCTCTCCAAGGGTCCGTGGACTCTCGCTGCGGGGATTCCCGATTCCTTCAAGAGGCTGCCTGACGACGGCTAATGGAGCGAGGTGAAGTCCAAGCTCTTCGTGCTGCCGGGTGCGACCACCGTGCCGAAGGTCTTCGTCTCGAACCGGCCCGCGGAAATTGTTCTCACCGAGGGCAAGCCGAAACTGGCGCCGATCTCCGGGACCTCGCTGATGTATGTCGCCAATAGCGAGAGCGACCCCTTTCTGGATACTCCGACAGCACGCCGTTGATCACTGCCTTCGACTCAATCGCCATGCGAAGTGGCAACCTGACTGCGGAATTCAGGGTGGACAACATCCCCGTGGAATACCTGCAGAACCTTGCGCCGGTCTTCGCCGGAGATCCCATCACCGCCTCTGGAGCGACCTCGGGCATTTTCTACAGTGATAGCATCGCAGCGGATGCAAGTGACGCGAACGCGGGCGATACGCTGACCTTCTCGAAGGTCAGCGGGCCGGGCTGGCTGACCCTTGCTTCGAACGGTGATATCTTCGGAGATCCCGCGGACAGCGATGGCGGGCTCAACAGCTTCAGCTTGCGCGTGACGGATGCCTCAGGTGCCACGCAACCACCAACCTGCAGATCGCGGTAGCGTTCATCGCATGGACCAATCCCTCGGGTGGATACTGGACCAACGTCGGCAACTGGAACGGCGGCACCATTGGCAGTGGCACCGGGTACACCGCCAACTTCGCCACGCTGAACCTGACCGCGGATGCTACCGTCACGCTCGATAGCGCGCGCACGATCGGCAGCCTGATCTTCGGTGATACAACGCCCAGCCACAACTGGGCGCTTAACACCGGCAGCGGCGGTCCGCTCACGCTCGACGTCGCAAGCGGCTCTCCGCTGATCACGGTCAACAATCAGACGCGCCATTGTGGCCGGCAGTGACGGACTCACCAAGGCCGGCGCTGGCACGCTGGTGGCTCAGTGGCAACAACACCTACTCGGGCGGCACGACCGTTTCCGGCGGCATCCTTGCCATCGGTCATGTCAACGGGCTGGGAAGCGGCATTGCGAGCATCGGCAACGCTGCGGGTCAACTACCTCTCCGCCACTCCGACGCTCGCCAACATGCTCTCGGTGGTGATAGGCAACAATGCGGTGCTCGACCTGATCGGCAGCGGCTCGGCGAACAATACGCTGAACCTCGGCACCGGCGGTCTCAACGTGAACGGCACCCTGCGGGTCACCCGGTCCTCCGGCAACACCGGAGGGACCAATTTTTCCACTGCACTTGCGGGTTCCGGAATCCTGGAAATCGGCAACACGCAGGCCGGCACGGAACCGGCTCCCGTCTCCGGCTCGCAAGGGCGCTGCACCTTCACCAGCCCTACGGCCTATGATGCCTTCACCGGCGACATCCATGTCCTCAGCGGGGGCAACTTGTGCCTCTTCAATGGGAACCTCAGCGGTCAGGATGTCACCCTTGAGGCCGGGGGGTATCTCAGCCTGCTGGGAACCGTCACCACGGTGATCGGCGACTTGAACGGGGGAGGATCGGTTACCAAGAACAACTCCGCGAACACAGCGACGCTGAGCGCCAGCAGCGGAAACTTCTCCGGCGTCATCGCGCAGAATCTGTTGCTCGCCTCCGGCACCGTCGCCGTTACCAAGACCAGTGCCGGAACGCTCACCTTGGGCGGAGCCAGCACCTAAACCGGAGCCACCACCGTCAGCGGCGGGATCCTGAGTATCACCGGTTCGCTCGGCGCGACCACCACCACCGTGCAAAGCGGGGGCACCCTCGCTGGCACCGGCACGCTCGGAGACGCGGTCACCGAGCAAAGCGGGGGCACCCTCGCCCTTGGAGTGAATGGCACCGGCACCCTGACTCTCGGCAGCAAGGCGCTCACCTTGTCCGGCACTACCGCGATGCAGATCGGCCGCACCGGCAGCGTGCTCTCCACCGACAAGGTGAGCGGCATCACCACCGTTACCTACGCTGACACGCTGTTAGTCACCGATGTCGGAGCAAACGCGCTGCAGAACGGCGATTAGTTCCAGCTCTTCAGCGCCACCACCCGTAGCGGTAGCTTCAGCACCATCACGCTTCCGTCGCTCACAGCAGGGCTGTATTGGAACACCAGCCAGCCCGCGGTGAATGGGACCATTGCGGTGACGGACCTAGCCCCCGCCGTCGTCGTGGATCCCTACGTCCTCTGGGCCTCGGCCCACGGACTCGACGGATCCAGCGACGATCACGACCACGATGGGATAGCGAACCTCCTTGAGTTCTACCTCGACGGCGACCCGCTGGCTGCCGACGGCTCCATCCGTCCGCTCGCGACCGTGAATGACACACACCTGGTGCTGACCTTCAGGCGCCGCGACGATGCCGAGGCTCATGCTGGCACCGGGTTCGTCCAGTGGGGATCGGACCTTGCCGGCTGGACGGATGTCGTCCTCGGAGCATCCACTGCCGGACCCGATGCCCACGGCGTCATGGTGGAAGTGATCGAGAATGACGCGGTAGCAGATGACTTCACCGTGACCATTCCGCGGACTTTGGAGACCGACGGAATGCTCTTTGCCCGACTGAAGGTGAGCGAATGATTTCCTGGCTCGTCGAAACGGTCGGCCGGCGGTACGGATTTCGCCGGTCGACCCTCCCCGCGTTAGCAAGCGGGTTTCGCGGAAAGCCGGTCAGGAGAGTGTAGTCGCTCACGCTCTTCCGTCCGTGCCAGGATGGGCTTCCGTCCCTCGAAGGGTTCGGGCGATGTTCGCAATTCACCAGTGGCGATGATCGCACTCAACAACCGGCCTCCAGCCGCGTAGAATGAGGGCGATGAATATCGGTTGCTTTGCCTTGATCCAGCCCTTTGCCGGGATGCGCCGGCAGTTCGAATTGATCCGCGAGATGGGGTTCCGTTTTGCCGATCTCACGGACAATCATGACGGGGCTACCCTCGGCACCGAGTACGGCTTCTCTGCTTCGTTCAGCCTCGATTCCCACCCGGCCACGATCTTGGACATGGTGCGGGAAAATGGACTGACCCTCACCAGCGTCTGCGCGCACGCCAACCTCCTCGATCCTACCTCCCCGGATCGCTACGCGACGACCCAGATCATCAAGGCGATCAAGCTCGCGCATTTCCTGGGGGTGAAGCAAGTCATCACGACCGAGGGGGATCCCAAGACATCCTTCGGCCACAAGCTTACCGACGACGAACGCCTGTTCAGCATCCGCGAGAAGCTTCACGAGCCGATCCGCTGGGCCGAGCAGCTCGGGGTCGAATTGTTGCTGGAGCCTCACGGCATCCTGACCGACACGGTGGAAGGCATGAGCCGCATTCTTGATGCGCTGGGACACGAAGAGACCGTCGGGATCAATCTCGATACCGGAAACTCATGGCTCGGCGGCGGCGATCCGCTCGCCTTCGTCAAAACCTTCGGGTCACGCATCAAACATGTGCATTGGAAGGACATGCCCGCCGAGTGGATCCCGAAGCGGGGTACCCTGTTCGGCTGCGGCATGGGCCTCATTCCGCTCGGCGATGGGGTTGTCGGCATCGAGCCGATCGTCCAGGCACTGCAGGAGATCGGCTTCGACGGGCCGACCACGCTTGAGATCGCTGGCGAAGCGGCGGTAAAACTTTCCGCGGAGCGCTTGCAGGCATGGAGCCAACAGGAAGCATACGCATGAAAGCATTCCACCTGCTTGTCGTCTGGGTCGCTGCGCTGATCATGCCGCTTCATGCGGAGCGGCTGCCGGTGCTGATCATCGACGGTCAGGACAGCCATCACGATTGGAAAAAGGTCACTCCGACGCTCAAAAGCGCCTTGGAGGAAACCGGCCGTTTTTCCGTGGAGGTTTTCAGCGCCTCTAACGACGCAGCCTGGACGGCGGGCGCTCCGGATTTCAGCCGCTACCGCACGGTGGTTCTCACCTACTGGGGCACGGATTGGCCCGGTCCGGTGTGGGCGAGCTTCGAGAAATACATGAAAAACGGCGGCGGGCTCGTCGTGGTCCATGCCGCGCTGGCGACCTTCCCGAAAAATGAGGAGTTCAACCGCATGATTTCGGTAGGCTGGCGCAATGCGGGACAGGGCAAGCGTGTTGGTTTCGACCAAAACGGCCGGGCCATCTCCGATCCTACGGGAGGAAATTCCAGTCACAACGCGATCGGCAACTTGATCGTGGATACCCGCATCGCGACCCATCCGATCATGGCGGGTTTTCCCAATCACTGGCAGCACGGACCCGACGAGCTTTACCACACTCTCCGAGGCCCGGCGCGCAATCAGCAAATCCTTGCCACCGGCCTCTCGTCCTCCACCAAGGTCCACGAGCCGGTGTTGTGGACGGTGGCTTATGAAAAAGGCCGCGTGTTCTGCACCACCCTAGGTCACGACACCCGCTCGACTACCAGTCCCACCTTCAAATCCAGCTTCAGCCGCGGTGCCGAGTGGGCCGCCGCCGGCGCGGTGACCTTGCCCGTCCCTCCACAGCTCGCCGCGGCTGGCAAGGAACCAAGCCGTGCTACCATCGAGAGCCATATCGACCCGAAAGTCGCAGTCACCGGTCCTTATGCCGCGGTCAAATTGCCTATCAAAAGCGGTCCTTTGCTACACAACCCGACCGCCATCACCTCGACCCCGGAGGGGCTCCTGTTCGTGTCCAACTACACCGGTGAAATTCTCACCATCAAGGACACCGATAAGGACGGTCTTGAAGATACCACGACCCTATTCATCAATGCCGCGGAAATCGGCCTTCCCCGCGGCCAGACCGTGCCGAAACCCGGCATCGTCCCCCCTGGCCCCGGCCTGCGTTACCCCACCGGCATGACCTACAAGGACGGTTGGCTCTATGTCGGATTCACCCAGGAAATCCGCCGCTTCGAAGTGAAAAAGGACGGCACCTGCGGCAAGCATGAAACCTTTGCCAGCGGCTGGCCCTACACCATGCATGCCTTCGATTGGACCTTCGGCGTGAAGTTCGGCAAGGACGGCCACCTCTACGCCATCCTCTGCACCGATTACCTCAACGGCAAGCCCGCACCGGATCCAAAGGGATTGCGCGGCTCGATGTTGCGGATCAGTCCCGATGGCAAGACCATCGAGCGCTTTGCCTGCGGTTTGCGCTTCGCCTACGATCTCGCCATTAACGAGGCGGGCGACATCTTCTTCACCGACAACAAAAGCAGCGGCAACCCCACCGAAGAACTTAACCATGCCGTGAAGGACGGCAACTACGGCCACCACCCCAAGAAGCCCGTCAGCCCGCCAACGCTTCCGATCCTGGACGTCGCCTCCGACGCCTCGCCGGACGGTTGTGAATTCAACCCCACCACCAACACCCGTTTCGGCAACACCGCCGGCGACCTGTTCATCGCCTGTTGGGGCAATGACGGACGTTGGGAGAACGGCGGCATTGCCCGAGTGCGTCTGACCAAGGACGCCAAGGGAACGTATGATGCGGTGGAAGAAGTCTTTTCCAAAGGCCCCGGAAAAGTTTCCGATCTGACCTTCGCACCGTCCGGAGACATGTATGTCGCGCGTTTTGGCCAGGAAGCTCCTGCCGAGCACGCCCCCTTGGCCACGCCCACCGGCGACGTCTATCGCTACATCCATGCCCCGTGGGTGAATGCACAGCAAACCCAGCCGGCCACCAATCCTTTGGTCTCGCTTCCCGGCGTTCCAGAGAAAGGCAAGGAGATCTTCACCCAGCGCAGCTGCGCAACTTGTCACACCGTGGATGGCAGCGGCAACAAGCTCGGCCCGGATCTGCACAACCTCGGCCTCACCATGGACCGCGCTGGCTTGCGCGAATCAATCGAGAATCCTGCCGCGAACATCAAGACTGACTACGACACCGTTCAAGTGACGAAAAAAGACGGCTCGGAGCTTGTCGGTCGCATCGACTCCTCCGATGAAGAAAAGATCGTGTTCGTCACGGCTGGAAGCACGGAAAACATTCCTCGCAACCAGGTTCTCAAGACCGCCATCATTCCCGGCTCCTTGATGCCACCCGGTCTTACTGCCGGGCTGGATGAAGCCGCACAAAATGACCTGCTCGCCTACATCGAGTCGCTCGGACGGGAAACGGCCGTGCGCCTGCACGCCGGTGGTGAGTTGGTCAAAGTGGCTGACAAGACCTACTCCTCCGACACCGCCTACCACAGTGGCAGCTACGGTTTCATCGGGGGCCAGACCATCACTGGCAGCGAAATTCCGGAAATCAGCACCTGCCGCTATGGAGATTTCTCCTATCGCTTCGATGCCTCGGACGCCGAGTATGAAGTCACCCTAACCTTCGGTGAGTGGTGGATGCGAAGTCCGGGCCAACGGGTGTTCAGCGTGTCGGCGAACAAAAGGGAGGTCATCAGCGATTTGGACGTGGTCAAGGAAGCGGGGTTTGGCAAGCCGCTGACACGAACCTTCCGGGTCAAAGCCAGCGGCGGCGCCATTGTTTTGGACTTTCAAGCCAAAGCAAACAATCCGATGGTAAGCTTGATCGAGGTCAAAGCTGTCAAACCGTCCCCATAGGTCTCGTTGTCCCCATGCCTCACGCGCGCCCAATCCCGTCGTATGCCGATCAGGAGCGTGTCTATATTGCCGACCGCTGCGAGCCGCTCATCTTCGCGGCACGGGCGGGGGAACTCGAGTTGCATGCCGTGGGCCGCCATGATTATCCCGGCGAGAAGCTTTCCGATAACGAATTGGTCGGCCTGAGCAGCACCGGCTTCTGGAATGCCGAGCACGGCCAGCAGTGGGGATTGCCAGAGCACCGGAACGAGGGCATCGAGTTCACCTTCATGGACACGGGACAGGTCCCCGTGCGGGTCGAGGGGCAGTCCACCACGCTTCACTTCGGCGAGTGCCTCATCACCCGGCCTTGGCAGCCCCACCAGATCGGCGATCCCCATGTTCCCACCGGGAGACTGATCTGGTTGATTCTGGATGTCGGTGTGCGTCTGCCTCACCAGGAGTGGTCGTGGCCGTCGTGGATAGTCCTTCACCCACCCGATCTTGAGGAACTCACGCGCTGTCTGCGGCAGAACGAGCAACACTGCTGGAAGACCAGCCCGGAGATCCGACGCTGCTTCCAGTCCCTCGCGTACGCGGTGCAGCAGCCAATTCCCGCCGGACATTCGGCCATCATCGTCAGCGTCAATGCGCTGCTGCTCGCGCTCTTGGAAATGTTCCGCTCCAAGAGCATCACGCTCGAGGAGTCGCTGACCGACAGCCAGCGGGGGGTGCAGGTCTTCCTTGATGACTTGCGTCACTGCTGCGGAAAGTCATGGGGCATCGAAAGCATGGCAGAGAGTTGTGGGCTGGGTACCACCCGCTTCGCCCATCACGTCAAACTGCTCACCAACCTCACCCCTGCGGGTTATCTCACCCAGTGCCGCCTGGAGTATGCCCAGGCGCTGCTACGGCAGACGCCGCCGGTGCCGATCGGGAACATTGCCCGCGAATGCGGGTTCTCCTCCGGTCAGTACTTCGCCACCGCTTTCCGCAAATGGACCGGCCTTGCGCCCGAAGAGTGGCGCAAGACGCAAGCATAAGATCCCGGCCTGCGATCACTTGAGGCGACGGCGGCGCAGGAGCGCAAGCGCGCCCAACCCACCCAGCAGGCAAGGAACGGACGGCTCGGGAATCGGCGTCAGCGACATCGCGCTGATATACGGGCTCTTGTCGCCCGCGTCCGTGCCGCCGATGAGCGACAGGGAGATGCCGTTTGCGTCGGCCATCACGTCGAACTCCAGCACGCTGCTATAGTGGTTTGCGGCGTTGGTCACCACGTTCCAGTTGGTGACGTAGGGGGTGCCGTTCGCCGAAACGTTCATTATCCGGATGGAGTTGCCGGCGCCGATTCCGATCGACAAAAGTTCCACATGATAAATCTGGCCGGTGGTGGCGACGGAATTGGGAATGACTACCGTCAATGTCCCTAACAGGGAGAACAACCCGCCGCCGTCATTGGCGATCTCGTTCCTCTCCGCGAGGTCGGTACCCGAATAGCCATAGCCCCAGCTATACGCATTGATGTCCTGAACCCGGGCCACTCCGCCGTTTTCGGAATTGGAGATGTTGATCGTAGGTGCTGTGCCTGAGCCGGGGGATGCCGCGCCGGTATTGGTCACCGCCTCGACGCGCACGGTGGAAAGCGCGCCGGAGGAATTGATGATGTGATCCGCGCCCTTATTGAAGCCCCACGCCACGGTGCCAGCGGTCGTGTTGTCGAGGAAGGTGGTGAAGCCCGCGGTGCGGCTTTCGGTGGCACCGTTCAGCAGCACCATCGCGGCCGAAGCGGGCGAGGAGATCGCCGCGAACGAGGCCGCGATGATGGCAAGGAGTGGGAGGGTTGCTTTCGCTTTGGTCATGGATTTGGGATAGGTGGAATCTTTTAGCTGAAGACTTCGTTTGGTGATATTTCGATGTAGCCCAGTGGGGAAAATCGAACGTGAGCGTCCGCCTGACTTTCATGCGCGCGAAGAGCTTGGCCCTGTTACCCGCCAGCGCTTTCGGACTCCTCACGGTGACGAGATCGAGAGCGGCATCCAGTTCCTCGGCGGTGATCGTCACTTTCGACTCAATCATCAGGTTGGAACTCAAGCGCCGCGCGGATTGCTCCGCGCGGCGCTCCTTCTCCCTTCTTGACCTCGACGGGAATTCATTTCGTTCGCTGCCCGCGAACCGGAAGGCTCAAGGCGTCACTTCCACCCGAAGGCGGGCGAACTTCGCGGTGTCCGGTGTTTGCGGAACCGTGAGGGTCACCGTGTCGGTGCCATCGAGGTTATCGATTACGGTCACCCCGCCGCCGGTGACGTCTCCGACGGTGAAGTTCAGCGGCCATGCAGCAAGCGTGGTGCCCACGTCGATGAAGACGTCGGTGTCCGGGGTCCTCGAATCCCGATCACGCAGGAAGGTGAAGACGAGGTTGCCGCCGGAGACCGAAGCGGTCGGAGCCTTGCCCGCGTCCTGGCTGGTGGCCAATCCGCCTAGGACGTATTCCACACCGTTGGCGATGCCGTCGTTGTCGAAGTCCTGATCGGGGGTTTGCGATGGCGCGTTGATGCTGGCCCAGGAGCTGTAACCGGCGACAGGCGCGAGAGCTTCGATGGTGACGGCATTGCTGTCGTCATAGCGGATCTTGAAGGTGTTGCTGCCGATCACCACCGTGGCTTCCTCGGCAAGCCCGTCGAACGTGCCCGTGAGGTTGCCGGTGTAGGTGATGAGCGTCAGCTTGGTGCCGAGTGTGACGATCGCGGGGTTGCCAGCGATATCGGTCGCGACGAGGGGCCCGTCCAGGTCGACGTCGCCAGTGACCTCGACAAGGTCCGCAGTGGGGCTGCCGGATGAGTCAATCTCGGTGGCGAGTGTGCCGCCGGATATCGTGAGGGCTCCCGTTGCGAGAGTTCCGACGGATCCCCCTGGAGCGATTGTACCACCGGTTTCCACAGTGACATCCCCGCTGATAGTCCCCATGCCGCCGAGCGTGGCGGTGGAATGGACGGTTACGGCACCCGTTCCCGTGGCCGAGCCCGTGGTATTGTCCGCCAGCAGGGTGCCGGCATTGATCATGGTGCCGGCCCCGTAGCTATTCGCGCCGGAGAGCGTCAGGATGCCGGTGCCGATCTTGGTCAACGCCACCGTGCCACTGCCATTCTCGATGGTGCCGCCAAACGCATTGGTCGCATTTGATTGACCGAGCGTGAGGGTGACGTCTCCGGCGGTGTTGCTGGTGACAGTGCCGGTGCCAGTGAGGCGGTTGAGGCTTTCGCTGTGCCCGAACAAATCCAAGGTGCCGCCACTCATGTTCACGAGGCCGTAGCTGGTCCCGGCTGAGGTAAGGCCGTAGATCTGGTCCGTGCCGGATCCCGTCAGCTTCACGGTTGCGCCCGTGGCAATATCCGTGATGGCCGCCACCGCGCGGATTGAGGCACCCGTTTTGTCGAGGAGCAGGGTGCCCGCTGCCACGTTGACAACCAGAGCGCTATCGTCAGCGGTGCCCGTGAGATTCAGCGTTCCGGGCCCTTGTTTAGTAACGACTCCGGCACCGTTGCCGACGAATCCGCTGTTGATGGCCAGGGTCGTGCCGACATCGGTGATTTCGATGGCATTGCCTGCCGTGGTGTTGTTGGCACTGTAAGCGCGCGTCGTCGTGGTGGTAGCACCAACGGCCGTGTATTGGAGCTTGCCGCCATTGAGGGTGACACTTCCCGTTCCAAGGTTGCTGGTTCCAGCATCCGCGATTACGCCGACGCTCAGGATGCCGCCACTGACGGTGGTGTTGAGGTAGGAGTTGCTGCCGGTGAGGGTCTGCGTGCCGGTGCCGACCTTGATCAGATTGAGACCGCCGGTGGTGATCAGCGAAGGGCCCAATAAGGTCGCACCATTGGAATTCGACACGATATTGCCGCTGAAGGTTCCGGAGCCGTTGTTGACACCCACGGAGAAACTGTGAGTCAGGTAGCTGTTGCCCAGCGTGCCGGTGCCGGTGAGCGCGTCGAAGACGACATTCTGCCCGCGGATGTCAAAGGTGCCCCCGTTGACCACATCAAGGCCGGCAAGGTTGCCGGTATAGTTGGCGGTGAGTTGGTCGTTGCCGACTCTGCCGACACCTGAAACCCGCAGAGTCGTGCCGGCCGAACCGGTCATGGCTCGTTGAATCGTGAAGAAGGCTCCGGTGCCGTTATTGTTCAATTCCAACACGCCACCGGCGATGGCGATTGGCTGGAGAAAGTTCCGTGTGGCGACTGCGGATGACGAAATGGCCAGCGTGCCGGCACCGGATTTCGTAAAGGTACCAGGACTAGCACCACCACCACCAGTATGAGTCCCGCCGCCTCCCGCCAGGATCGTCAATTGGCCGTTCACCTCGGTGATGTCGACATTTGCCGCGCCATCATTGGTATAGAAATCACGGGTATTCGTGGTCGAGGTAGCCGTCGTGCCGGTGTAGCGGAGCGTGCCTCCCTTTTGGACCGCTATGTAGTTAGAACCGCCCGAGCCATTGCCCAGTTGCGCGCCATTATTGATGGAGACCGTGGTGGCACCACCGCTCTGCCCGATGTAGAAGAATCCAGTGTTGGTGTTGGTTCCGGTGAGAGTGACGGTTCCAGCGCCGTTGAAGTTCAAGCTGCCGGCCCCGCTGATGGCGCCGCCAAGGGTCAAAACTTGGCTGGCGGCGGCGGTGAAAACCGTCGCGCCCGCACTGATGGCGGAGTTGATCGTGGCACTCGCATTGGTGGCGACCGTTCCAGTAAGCGCGAGCGAACTGCCGGCGATGGTGTAGCCTGCCGTATTGAAGGTGATCCCGTTTGCCGTGATTCCCGTCGTGAGATTGACCGCGCCGACACCGGTGGCGTCAAAGATGGCGGAATCAGGCGTGGCGTTGTTCCAAGTGGAGCCGGTCCAGTTGGCGGTCGCCGTGTCCCAGTTGTTGTCCACTGATCCGCTCCACGTCAGGCTGGCTGAGTAAGCATGGGAACCTCCAAGGAGCGCGACTAAAAGCAGCGGCTTGGAAAGTGCGGTTCGAGAATTGAAGGGGCGGACACGATGTGTGAGGTCGTTCATGGGTTTCGGAGTTTTTAATGAGGAGGTGATTGTCGGATAGCGGGGGCTTCGAACCGGCGATCATAGCGCGGAAAATCCCTCGGGATATTTCGATGAAGCTCAGTGACGAAAATCGAACGCCTTTGCCCCGACTGATCAGGTAAACCGGGCCTGCAAATGGCGGGTGCTCATTGGGAGCAGCTAAAGAGTCGATCTTGCACGTCTCAAGGCAGACAGATCTCGGAGTGGTAACATTGCCCAGCCAACGACCGGCTGCATTTCGCGCCTCAGCCTGTTTTATGCGACCTCGTGGGCGTTCGCCGTAGCGATCGAAACGTGTGGAAATCAGAAAGGAGTGGCCGAAGTCCGATCGTCCAAGTTCGATTTTCGTCACTGGGCAACATCGAAATAGCACCCAACGCCGTCCGCTGATTAAATCTCACCCTCGCACGTCCCTCTTCATCATTCCCATCCCCGGAGGTGAAATGGATGCTTGGGACGAGACGGCGGGCCCGATTCCAAATTCAATCCCACTGGCAGGCCCTCTCGTGGATAGCCACTCTGCCCCTGAGGAAATTTATCGATCTCACTGTGAAAAAACAGCTCATCGCTCTGATTCTTGTCCTTGCTTCGGTGTTGCTGCCCACTCCTGTTAGGGCTCACGGCATCGATGTCCTGGTCTTCAGCAAGACCACCGGTTTCCGCCACACTTCGATCCCGGCAGGAGTCACTGCGTTGACGGAACTGGGAGCGGCACACCATTTTGGAGTCACTTTCACCGAGAACTCGGCGGAGTTCATCTCCCAACTTCCCAACCACCAGGTGGTGGTGTTCCTGAATACGACGGGCGATGTTCTGGATGCCTCCCAGGAAGCCGCCTTCAAGACATGGTACCAAAATGGCCGCGGTTTCGTCGGCATTCATGCCGCGTGCGATGCCGAGACCGGCTGGCCGTGGTTCATGGATATGATCGGCGCCAAGTTTTCGGGTCACCCCGCAATTCAAACCGCCGAGGTGAAATTTCTCGACCGGGTGCACCCGATCACCAACGTGATCGACCCGGCGACGGGACAACGGATCGAGCGCTGGTCACGCAGCGACGAGTGGTACAATTTCACCGCCAGTCCGCGCGGTAAGGCACACGTGCTGGCGGTTCTCAGCGAGTCAACCTACACCGGTGGCGCACATGGTGACGATCATCCGATCGCCTGGTGCCGGGACTTCGACGGCGGGCGGTCTGCCTATCTGGGAATGGGTCATACCGATGAGACCTACAGCAACGCGATTTTCGGGGGATTGCTGACGAACGCGATCGAATGGGCGGGTGGCGAAATCCCGGCAGACAGCGATGCTCGATTCACGCGAACTACGAAAAGGTCGTGCTCGATCGCAATGTTTCTTCCCCCATGTCGCTGGACCTCGACTCGAATGGCAATATCTACCTCGTCGAACGCCGGGGCGCGGTGAAGCGGCACAACCCAGTGACAGGTGTCACCACCACGATTGGCACGATCAGCACGTATAGCGGCGGCGATTTCGGCCTTCTGGGAATTGCCCTCGATCCCGGCTTCGACCCCGATACTCCGGCCTCCCAGCACCTCTACATCAACTACTCGGTGAACCCGGCAACGGCCACCGATACCCGTTTATCGCGGTTCACCCTCAATGCTTCCGGCAACCTCGACCTCATGAGTGAAAAGATTCTTATGGAGGTGTATGTGAATCGTCCGTCCACTTACGGTTACAACGGCTATCACCAGAGTGGCTGCCTGCGCTTCGATGCCGCCGGGAATCTATGGATCGGCTGCGGAGACAATACGGACGCCTCGCAGTATAGTCCGCGCAATGCCGGCAACATCATGCTGGATGCCCGGAAGGGCTCGCCCAACACCGCAGACCTGCGCGGTGGCCTGCTGCGTATCAAGCCCGCGATCGGCGGGGGTCCACCCGAGCACCCGAACTACACGATCCCGGCGGGCAATCTGTTCCCACTAGGAACGCCTGCCACCCGTCCGGAAATCTACACGATGGGCGCGCGCAACTGTTTCCGCTTCTGCATCGACCCTCACACCGGGTGGGTTTACTACGGCGATGTCGGCCCCGACTCGAGCGTGGATGCTTTCGGAGTGGCGTTCGGTGGGCCGCGCGCTCATGACGAATTCAACCAGGTCCGCAGCCCGGGATGGTTCGGGTGGCCGTATTTCATCGGGGACAACAAGCCCTATTTGAACGGCTCAGCAGTCCCATGGACGATGAGCAGCCTGCGCAGCGACCTGGCGAGTTACTTCACCGAGCCGACCTTTTTGAACAACGGCGGCGTAGCCGGCAACCCGGCGCTGCTGCCTGACCCGACTCCCGCGTGGATCTGGTATCCCTATGGCGCGGCGCCGGCCCAATTCTCGGAATTCAACAGTCCGAATGGCGGCCGCTGCGCCTTGGCGGGTGCGGTTTACAAGTATCAGCCGGGCAACAACTTCCCGGCTTACCATGACCGCACTCTCTTCCTCATGGAGTGGTCTCGCAACGAGATCCAAGAGGTCAAGACTGACGCCGCCGGGGCGATTCTTGAAATCACCCAGTTCGCACCGCATCTGAACTTTTCGAGACCGATCGACATGGTTTTCGGCCGCGACGGCGCGATGTACGTGATCGAATGGGGCGACGATGCCTGGGGCGGCGCTTCTGCCGACACGGCACTGGTCAAAGTGCGCTATACCAAAGCCAATCTCACACCGAGCGCGATCGCATCCGTAGATGTGAGTTCGGGCACCCTGCCGTTGACGGTCAATTTCAGCTCGGCGGGAAGTCTGGACCCCGAGGACGAAGCGGGAGTGACCTTCGCCTGGGATTTCAACGGAGACCAAATCGTCGATTCAACCGAACCGAAT
This sequence comes from Luteolibacter arcticus, assembly GCF_025950235.1. Classification (NCBI taxonomy): domain Bacteria; kingdom Pseudomonadati; phylum Verrucomicrobiota; class Verrucomicrobiia; order Verrucomicrobiales; family Verrucomicrobiaceae; genus Neoluteolibacter; species Neoluteolibacter arcticus. The sequence goes on from NZ_JAPDDT010000016.1 coordinate 69,895, forward strand.
CCGCAGCACATTTATACCACGGCGGGGACTTACAGCGTGCGCCTGAGTGTGACGGATACCACGGGTCTTGTCGCTTTTGACACCGTGGTCATCTCTGCCGGAAATCATGCCCCCGTTCTCAGCTTCAATGAGCCGGTGAATCAGGGCTTCTTTGACTGGGGCGACACGGTGGGCTTCGCTTTCTCAGTAACAGACGCCGAAGATGGCAGCAGTGATGCCGGCCAGATCACGAAGGACGATGTATTGTTGGAGGCCTCGCTTGGGCATGGCGACCATCAGCATACGGAGATTCAAGCCAACCTGTTGGCTGGAATCGCCACCACCCCCCGGGATGAAGGTCATGCGTTTGATGGGGATCTCGCCTACGTGTTCGATGGCTACTACACCGATCGAGGCGCGCCGGGTGTCGAACCGATCACCGGCAACACCAAGGCCGTCCTCCAGCCGAAGGTCAAGATGGCCCAGTTCTTCGACAATCAATCCGGTGTCCAAATTGGAACAACGGCGGACGCGGTAGGCGGGGGCGACGACGTGATTTCCATCGACCACGGGGACTGGATCATGTTCCGCGACTTCAACCTCGCGAACATCGATGCGATACGCCTGAGAGCCGCCTCGGCTGTCGGGGGAAGCATGGTCAAGGTGCGGCAGGACTCTCCCACCGGCAACCTGTTGGCGAGCGTCAACGTGGGATCCACCGGGTCTAACTCGGTCTATCAGGACTTCACCGGTCCGGCATCTGGCTCGCTTGCAGGAAACCACGACCTGTATCTCGTCTTCGAAAAAACCGCGGGCGCCAGCGATTTGATGCGGCTGAACTGGATCAACTTCCGGGGCAATGGGGTGACGCACAGTTCACAGAAACCGGCAGTCCAAGGTGTCGATGTGCTTGGGACTAACCAATTCCGCCTGAACTTCGACCAAGCCGTGGACGCCAGCGGACTCGGTAGCATGAGCAGCTACGCGATCAACAACGGTGCCACCATTTCCGGAGTCACGCCGGCAGCGGACCAGCGGTCGGTGACTTTGACAACTTCCGGCACCAGTGCGGGCACTTACTACACGGTGTCCCTGAGTGGCATCGAAGATCTTGCCGGCGATCCCATCAAGCCAAACTCCTCGGTACTGCTCGTTACGCCATCGGTGCCAATCCTGGGCTTCGCCTGCGGCATCAAGTGCGGCGTGACCGGTCCGGAAGGACTCTACATCGATGGGCAGGGCCGGGTCTATTACCCCGACCGCTATGTAGTCGGCGGCACCCCGTACAGCACGACGACCGCGATCGCCAACACCGTGGACGATACGCTCTACAGGACCGTACGCCACAACACCGGGTCGCTGACCTATGCGATTCCCGTCCCGGAGACCGCCGACTATGAGGTCACGCTCAAGTTTGCCGAAATCTACTGGTCGGCAAATGGAAAGCGCGTGTTCGACGTCAAGGTGGAGGGTGCGATCGTCCGGAGCGGATTGGACATCCATGCGACAGCGGGCGGGAAGGATATCGCGGTCGATCTTTCCACCACAGTCAGGGTCAGCGACGGCTTTTTGACGATCACTCTGGACAACGCCACCGTCGACAATCCGATGATCAACGCGATCTACGTCGAGCGAGCGGGCACCTTCAACAACGTTCCGCACTTGGCTTTTGGCATCAATGCCGGGGGAGCAGCTTACCAAAGTGTAATCGGCCAGACCCCGTATATGGCGGACGCGTTCTACGCGCCGACGGGGACCGTGACCACTTACACTGGGACCTTCACCGGTTCGGGAGGCGATGACATCCTCTATCGGAGCGACCGCTATAACAACGGCAACATCAGTTGGCAAATTCCCGCCCGGAACGGTCGCTACCAAGTCGTCGCCCAGTTCGCGGAAGCTTGGTCGGGCGCAAGCACGCCTGGCGTGAGGAACTTCAATGTCCTGCTGGAGAATCACCTCCAGCAGCCTGCTCCGCTGGACCTCACGGCCGTGGCTGGCTATCGAACGGTCTATGAAATGACCCGAACCGTCACTGTTTCCGACGGCACCCTGTCGCTGACCTTGGAGCAGAATCCGGGTGGCAACAATCCCAAGATCAACGCGATCAAGATCACCGGCGACCCAACCGGCGGGCTGACGATTCCCACTGGATTCTTCACCTGGTTGCAGGGCTATCCGGAACTCGGGATGAGCCCGGTGGGAGATACCGACCACGACGGCGTCGACTCACTCTTGGAATATGCATTGGCGGGCGATCCGCTGGTTGCGGACACCGGAATACTGCCGCGCCTTTTGATGGACGGCACCGGAGCCTGCGAACTCAGTTTTAATCGCCCGCAAGGAATAACGGATCTGGCCTATGATCTGGAGGCTTCTGGTGACCTGACATCCTGGATTGAGATCACTCCCGCCATTTTTGTCCAAGACCTCGGCAACGGGACCGAGCGCCTCACCTACAAGAATCTGCCCGCAGCCGCGGACGCCGGAGGCCTCAACACGGACAGGAAGAGCTTCTTCCGCCTCCAAGTCGGGTTAATCCCGCCGGGCTGATCGCTTCGACTCGTGCCACGACGGTGCAACAGAAGGCGTGTAAATCTCGATCTAAGGAATACAACGTCTCTCGTCCCTCGCCTTGCTGCTATTCTTGTCCTGGGTTGTTTAGGGGAAGTTTCCCAGTCTGCCGCCGCCCATTCCTGGCGCGGCTTTGTCTGTGGTTTGATGCTCCGGGCAAGTCCTGCCATGAATCCTGTGTTGGGTAGCAACCATTCCAGAGACTTCTCGATGACTCTTTGGACGAACGATGACATAGATGTGCCAGCAAAAAGAAACCGCCTTTCTCTCCGGGCGCACGAACGTGCGTCCGGAGAGAAGACGGGGATGTCTCTCAGATCGTTAGAACGGGTGGCGGCTGGTTGGGGTGAAGTTCTTCATCTGCCGGTTGATCGGCAAGTCTCCTGTTGATCCGCGCTGTCGCTCGCAGCGAAGGACGAGGACCCGGCGATAGCCGGGGATGAGGACGGAGCGGAGGTCGACAGCGCGGCTGCCAACCGGGGCAGATCCTCCGCGTGCCGGATCTTGCGGAAGCCAGCCTCCGCCCACAGCAGGCCGGCCGCCATCCAGCGCGGGACCATGTCCTGCTTCTCGTTCCAGCGCTTCACGTTGCCCGTCGCCTCACGCCAGTTGCGCAGCACGTTCTCGATGAGGTTCGTGCTCAAAAACGTCGTGTTGAGCGTCGAGGGCACCTCCATCCGGTGGAAGGCCAACAGGACGTCCCGCCTCGCTCCCAAGGCCAGCGCCGCAGCCGCGTTGCGCTCGCTGACAAACTCCATCAGGTCCTCGAATGCCTCTTCGCCCGCCGCCTTGCCCTGCGCCTCGCGCAAGGCCTTGAAGCGCAGGTCGAGGTCCGCGCGGTCGCGCTTGCGGACCGCATCGCGCAGGTTGGAGTGCGCGTGCACCAGGCATTCCTGTTGCACCGCATCCGGCCACAGCCTCCTCACTCCCGCCGCGATCGCGCTGCTGCCGTCGCGCAATACCAGCAGCCGACGGCCGGCTTTTGCTGCCAATCCGCGGCTTCGCAGTCGCTTGAGCAAGGCTTCCACCGTCGTGATGTTTTCCGAGGGGCCCTGCTCGAAATCCAGCACCCGCTTGTTGCCCTCCGTGTCGATGCCGACGGCCACCACCACGCACAACTCGCGGGTGAGCCACACCCCGTCGAGGAACACACTCAGCCAGTCCGCGTCGTCCAAGGGCCGCCCGCGCAGCAATTCAAGCTGCTCGCGGCTCTTTTCCGCCCACATCCGCGACGCTCCGCTCCTGCTCACTGCGCCATCGAGAGCCCGTTCCACGCCGCGCACCGGCAGCCCCTGGGCCACCGCCGCAACGACCTGCTCGAAGAGCCCCTGCGGGCTGGAAGCCGCGGCATAGGTCGCCAGCTTCACCTCGCCCTCCGTTTCGTGGCGCACCCGGGGCCGGCGGATTTAATCCTTCCCGCCGTCCAGATAAGCCACGCCCTTTTCCGATCCGGCACGTTGGAAATGGCTCTCCGGATCCGGCTTGTAGCGCGGACCGCACAGCCTTTCGACCTCCTCGGCCATCGCCTCGTAAAGCCCCAGCCGCACGCTTCGGTGCAGCATCTGGCGGAACAACAGCGCGGCTTCCCGCTCTTCGCCTTGCAAGAAGGCCTCTCTCAATCTTTCGTCAAACACGGTGGTTGGTTGGTTTTGGTTTCGCAACCCCACGCTGTCGCGTGGGACCAACCAGCCACCACCTATTCTAACGATTCAGGGGACACTTCCAGAACTTGGCCCGCACAATCCATTGGGCCGCCCAATGTGCCAACAGCGCAAATTTGATGTGACGAGCTCCGGACCGTCCGGGTCAGCGTTCCGCCGAAGTCGCTCTTTTTAAGCTGACAAGGATCGCCTGCCGGCCCGAGCCCCCCCCGACTGTCATGTCAGTCCGAGCTTGATCGCCTTGGTGACCGCTCCTGATAGATTATGCACTTTCAGCTTCGCGTAAATGTTGCGAACATGGGTATCCACGGTGTGATAAGAGATCTTGAGTTGATCCGCGATTTCCTTCTTGATGAGCCCTTTGGCAAGCATCGCGAGCGTCTCCCGTTCCCGATCCGACAGATCGATTTCCGGTCTCTCCGGTTTCACGGTGTTAAAGGTGGACAGGATCATCCGGGCGATGTGGCTGTTCAAAGGAGCACCTCCCGCGAGAGCTTCGTCAATGCCGTGAAGTATGATTTCGAGTCGGTCGGATTTCAACAGGTATCCACCCGCTCCGGCCGCCAACGCCTCCAGGACAATGGGCTTGTGATCGTAGACGGTCAAAACGAGGATCCTAGCGTTCGGGAAGCGCCGTTGTATCACGTCGATGCCCGCGACCCCGTGCATCCCCGGCAAGCCAAGGTCCAACAACACCACATCTACATGACTGCCCGTCTCGGTCTCGGCGATAAAGGCTTCGATCGACGAGAAAACAAGCTCGCAGCGCAGATGCTCGCTGGAGTTAATCGCGTTGCGGAGTACGCGGCGGTAGTCCAGATGATCTTCTATCAGGCATACATGTTTCGGGGCATGGATCACGGCGCTCATTGACAGGATTGGTTGGGGAACAGAAGCGTGATGCGAGTACCTTCTCCCGGTTTGGACTCGACGGTGAAGGTTCCGGCCAGACTGCTGGCTCGCTGACGCAGGGTGTAAAGTTTCGCAACCGCGTCAGAGGATGTGTTTTGAATTCCCAAGCCGTCGTCTTCAATGAGGAGGCGGAAGTTCGGCGGCGTCGTTTCAAAAGTGATCCGCACGTTCCTAGCCTTGGAATGGCGGATGATGTTATGAAGCGCCTCCTTGAAGAAGAACACCAGATGCTTCCGTTGCTCCAGATCGAAGACCGGGAAGGCGGAGATCTCGAAGCTCCACTTCTGTTCCCTCAGCATCAGGGACGCGATGTCGCGCAAGCGCTCAGGCAGCGGTTTGCGAGCGCGCTTGGAGGCGAGGTTGATCTCAACGATCTCCCGCAGCGCCAAAGAGGTTTCGCGCGAAAGGCGGTTGATATCGTCGAGATTCCCGGGCGTGGGTCCGAACTCGGAAAGGAGAGAGATGGTGGCGAGGTTGCTGCCAACTTCGTCGTGAAGGTCGCTGGAGATCCGGTTGCGAAGCGTGATCATGGTGGCGCGGGCGTGGAGCCGTTGTCGAACTTGCCAGATTAACAGGCCGATGATCGTCGTTGCCAAGACACCGAAGATAGTCGCGACGCGGAGGTTGTCCCAATATTCGTGCAGCCGGGCCTGCTCGGAGGCGAGGAGACTTCTCTCGCAGATCAGATCGAATCGCCGCGACAGACTTCGCACCCAGTCTCGCTCGTGGATCAGCCGACCGGTGGAGGAATGGCCGTCCGTTAATCCGGCGCGGCTCCAGACACGAGTGGCGTCGTGGGCCACGCTTGCGAAGCTGTCAGGTGTGGAGACGGGCCGCGAAAGCGCGATGTTCTCAAAGCCGTGCAGGACTTCGACTTCGGACAACAGGATGCGTGGCGTGGCGAACGCGTCCGTGGTGTGAATTTTGTCAATTGACACCCGAACATAGCGGCCCCGCGCGGAAGGAAAATGGATGGTCATCGGGTTGTATCCGGGATTGGTCACGTCGGAATCGCCGCTGCTCCACACAAGTTTCCAAGCCCCGTCCGCAGGTTCATCCGCCACTTCCACATGGAATCGCGCGGGGAAACCAAATCCCGGACCTTTGATCGGCGCGTCGCCCCGGGCGGCCACCAGGCGAACGGATTCAAATTCGCACGGAGTTCCGAGATCGATGATGGCCCACGTGGGCGTGGTGGCGCCGCGCGAAACGTCGCCATGCCAGCCGAGGCTTTTGCCGGGAAGGGGGAGCTCGGGCGGGCCAAGCGACGACTGCTCGTCGGTAAGGTAGTGGATATTCCAACCGACCTCGGTATCGATGCTGAAGTTCGCCCGGAGATTAGCGCCGCGGGCGATGTTGCGCTGCCCTTGATAGACCATTAACTCCGCCAGTGAAAAGAAGCGCACGTCTTTTCCCGGAAGTGTCAGAAGACTCTCGGGGATGAACCGCAACGCGGTGATCCCTGCCGCCTGTACGTCCAGAAACAGCGGTTCGCCGCGCCGTAGATCAAGTCGGGTCTCGCGAATCTCGGCGAGGATGAAGCGTTCGCTTTCGCCGTGCCGGGTAGCTTCGATGCGCAAACTCCCGGGAAACCCATAATTCGACCTTATCCCGCTCTGGGTCGTGATGCGCGTCGGAACCATGGCGATGCCGTCGAGGGTTTGTGGCGACTCCCAACTGACTTCGAACCAGTTATCTTCACTGCCAAAGGTGAAGTTGGAGTGAAATCCATGGCTCCCCCGGGCGTCGATATCGGACATGACGGGCAACGACTGAATCTCGGTGTTGATCTGGCGGAGCCGGGAATTGATCTGGCGAAGGCGTTCGGAAAACTGTTCGGGAAACTGGTATTGGGGCGGAGCTTCCTCCGCGTGCGAGATTGGCCCCGCCATGAAGAGGGCGAGCAGCGGGGCGTGTCTGAGGTTTCGCAACATCCGACTGAGGGGATACCACGAATCATTCGCACTGGCGACGGTGGAATGGACGATCATGGGTGAATGAAAATCAAAACCTGCCCGCCGCTCGGTCAGCGGATCGTTCCGCGGTGGAGGACGTGCTCCCATGTGGAAATCCCGATGGTCTTCAAATAGGGCTCTGCGGCGGCGTCCTCTCCGGAAGTGGCGAATGCCCGGTAGAGGTGCCAGATCGGCTTCTTGCCGGAGGGGTCGCCGGGTTCGTCGGGGAATTTCCGCAGGCCGATCCGGAGCCCGCCCTCTTTGCGGTTGTCGATCCAGTTGTGATATTGCCAGGACTCGATCGATGACAGGGCTGCCATTTTTTTCCAGGCCAGCGCCATTCCTGCAGCCTGATCCTCGAGTTGCTTGGGCGAGTAGTCCTTGGAGTTGAAACCGTTTTCCGAAAGATGCACCGGCCGGACTTTTCCCTTATAAAGAAGCGCGGGCTGTTTCATGTAGGCATCAAGGACTTCGAGATTTTTCGGGGTGATCTTGTGGGAATCGAAGCTGAAAGTGGCTTGCTCGTCTTCCCACGTGCGGGGATTGAACAAGTTTTGGGGGTAGGGATGGTAGGCCATGGCCCACGGGAAATCTCCTTCGGCGCGGGTGAACTCCACCAGCAAATCGACCAGACGTTTTGACCCATGCCAGTATTTCGCGCCGTGGTGGGCCCAGTGGTGGGTGAGGCTGATGAACGGGCGCGCGTTGGGATCATACTGGCGGGCGATGAGGTCCATCAAGCGCATGGACCGCTGGTAGAGGTCCAGATAGACGATGGCGGGCTTGTCCCCGGCGTTGGTCCAGACCCAGCCGGCATCGACCTCGTTGTGGATGATCCAGTGGTGGACGCGGCCGTATTTGCCGTCCGGCCGCGACCAGCGCTCCGCCATGAAATTGAGGATGCCGCCGTAGAGGGCGATGCCCTCGGGCGAGGTGACGTTGGGCATGGCGTAGGTGCCCTGGCGGACGGCATCCGGATGGCCCATGAGTTTGACGGCGGGTTCGGCGCTCTTCGCGGGGTTCACCAGCAGGAGGATGACCGACACCATCACGCCGTGCTTTTGCGCTTCGAGAAGCGTCGCATCCATGGCGGCGAGATTTTTCTCCCGCGCGTAATAGGTCCGGCCTTGCCACTGAAACGGAATCGTTTCGGCTCCTGGATTTAGTGAAACGTAAGAATTAACGATGAGGTTCACGGTGACGGCGGAAATGCCGAGCTGTTCAAGTTCGTCGGGAATCTTGCCGCGGTGCCAGCCGCCGAGGCCCTTTTTGTTCTTCGGCTTGGCGGCGGGAAGTTCCGGTGAGCGGCACTCGACCCACTCGGCGTAACGGGCGTGGGAAATGGGGGCGCAGGCTTCGGCGGATTTTCTAACGAGTTGCCAGCGGGAGGTAAGCCGGTCGTAGTCGAATCCGTCGCGCGGGCGGCGGCGCGGAACATCAATTGTGAAGCTGCCGTCGGCTTGCGGCTTCACCTCAACGAGCGTCTGCCAGCTCCGCGAGTCGCCGAGTACGATGTCCATAGGGATGTCTGCAAGATGGAGATTGCCGGTTTCCCCGCCGGTCTTGCCTTCGATGCGGACCAGGTCCTTGCCGACGGAGACCTTGTCGATGGATGCGGGAAACTTGCGGTCGAGGTAGGCTTGCAGCGCCTTCGGGGTCGAGGCGGCGGAAGGATGACTATCAATCGCGTCGAACTCTCCGGGTTGCTCGGGCCGGAGATGAATCTTGCGGACTTGCAGTACGCCCTGGGCGGGGATCGGGAAGTCCAAACGAAGTTCTTTCCAGTCGGAGGGCAGGGGTTTGTCCTTGGTCGCGATCCGGGCAGTGTAGGTGGTCCACGTTTCGCTGTGGCCGATTTCTGGAAGCATACGCGCGGTTTTCGCCTCGAATGGCGGACCGGGTAGGGCAGCGAAGGTGGGCACGCCGCCCGCGCAGAAGTATTCCATCTCCAGCACCAAATCGGCCGGTCCGGGAGGAGTGGCGGGCGTGGCGCGGATCGACATCGGCCCGTGTATTTCCACAGTGCCCGCGGTTTCCTTGAACGCGGGTGAGGGATCGCTGAAACGCTGGAGCTTCAGCGGGACGGGTGCTGCGTGAGCGGCGGCACTGAACAAGAGCAGGAAGCGAAGGAGTCGCATGGTGGAGTGATGGTTAGAGCGTGGCGCTGAATTGATAGGTGCCGGAGCCGAGGGTGAGTTGATTGCCGTTCGCCGCGCGGACGCCGGGCCGTCCTGTGGCGGGCGAGCCGCCCTCGGAGACCTCGCCCTTCACCGGCAGGACGACGTCGGCAGTGGTGTTGGGTGGGACGGTCACCTCGGCGAGGAATTTCCCCTTTTCGATTTTCCATGAACAGCCGAGCCTGCCGTGCCGCGTCTCCATGGACGCGGCGGCATGGGTGATGGTGCCGGTGGGACGCGGGGCGATTCTAACGCGGTCGAAACCGGGAGCGGCGCGGTCGATGCCCGCCAGATCGGCAAACATCCATTCGCAAACGGCGCCGAAGGCATAGTGCGAGAAAGAGTTCATGCTCGGTTCATGGACGCCGCTGCCCTTGATGTAGGAATTCCAGCGTTCCCAGATGGAGGTCGCGCCGTTGTCCACCTCGTAGCCCCAACTCGGGTATTCGCGCTGTTGCATAAGGACGCCTGCCAGATCGTGGTGGCCGCTGGCGGATAGGGCGGGCAGCAGCGGGCGGGTGCCGAGGAATCCGGTCGTCATCTTGTTGCCGTTTTCACGGATGAGGCCGGCAAGCTGCGCGGCAGACTCTCCGCTCGGAATGAGATCGAAGAACAGGGCGATGGCATAGGCGGATTGGTTATGAATGGTCAGCCTGCCGTCCTCCTGAAGATAAATTTTGCGGAAGGCTGAGGTGACCTTTTCAGCGAGGGCCTGGTATTTCGCCGCGTCGCCGGGCTTGCCGATCGCTGCCGCCATTTCCGCCATGAGCCGGGCGTCGTAGGCATGGTAGGCGAGGTCGATGAACGGGATGGGCGTCTTGACATTTCCAACGGACAGCCAGTCGCCGAAGCTGCAATCGTCGGTTGCGCCTTTCAGCTCCGGGTCCCGCGTGGCGCGCCAAGCCATGAAATCGTTCATTTTCCGCCAATGCTCGCTGATGACGCGGGTGTCGCCATAGACCTGCCAGATCGTCCACGGGCAGATCACCCCGGCGTCCATCCACCCGGCGGCGTGGTGCTCGTTAGGCCGGGCGAGCGGCCGCGGGGCGTAGGCCGGATAGGCGCCGTAGTCCCAGGCGTCGTCATTGAGGTCGCGCAGCCACTTGGTGTAGAACGAGGCGATGTCCGCGTTGAAGGTGGCGGCGCGGACGAAGATTTGGGCGTCTCCGGTCCAGCCCATGCGCTCGTCGCGTTGCGGGCAGTCGGTGGGCATCTCGAAGAAATTCGCCCGCTGCGTCCAAACCATGTTTTGATAGAGCTTGTTCAGCATCGGGTCGGAACATTCGAATGCGCCGTGCAGTGGGGTGTCGGAGTGGATGACGATTCCGGTGACCGCATCGAGGCCGGCCGTGCCGGGAAAGCCGGTGAGCTCGACGTATTGAAATCCGTGGTAGGTGAACTCCGGCATCCATGTTTCTCCGGCGGGATCACCTTTTAGTATGTAGGTGTCCACGGCGCGGGCGCAGCGGAGGTTTTCGGTGCTGAGGCGGCCGTCGTTGTGGAGGACCTCGGCATAGCGGATCGTCACTTTGTCACCGGCCTTGCCCTTCACCTTGAGGCGGACGACGCCGGAGATGTTCTGGCCGAGATCGAAAATGAAAACGCCCGGCTTGTGCTCGACGACGGTCTTGGCGGTCATTTGCTCGATCGGTCTGACCGGGACGCCGGGGTGGGGCTCGATTTTCGAGTCGGTGCCGGTTTTGCAAACGGCGGACTGCCAGTTTGAGTCATCGTATCCCGGAGCGGACCAACCGGTCAGCTCCTTGCGCGCGTCGTAGGACTCGCCCATCAGAATGTCGCTTTCGGTGATGGGGCCAGGCGAGGCTTTCCAAGTGGGATCGGTGATGATCGTCTCACTGCTGCCATCCGCCCGTTCCAGTTTCAACTGGACCCTCACCGCGGTGGAGACGCCGTAGCAGTAGCGGCCGTTGATGCCGGGGACGAGCCCCTCTTGGTCGGTTAGCAGGCCGTAGGCGACGTAGCCGGAATACCAGCCGTCGGCGAGCGTCGCCCCGATGGCGTTTTTGCCGTCCCGGAGCAGTTTCGTAACATCGTAGGTCTGGTAATGGATACGCCGCTGATAGGCGGACCAGCCGGGGGCGAGACGTTCGTCGGAGACGCGCTGGCCGTTGATTTCGAGCGTGTAAACTCCGAGGGCGGTGGCATGCACCGTGGCACGGACGACGGGCGCGGACTGGAATTCCTTGCGGAAATACTTTGCCGGAGTGACCACGAGCTTGCCGCGGCTCGGCTCGCCGATGAAATTTTGGACGTTCTCAGTGGTCGTGAACGATTGCTCGTTCTTCGCGCTGATCCACAAAGCGCTCCAGTCCTCCGGATTCAGAAGTCCGATGCTGAACGAAGCGGGCGGACTCCACTCCGAGGCCTCGCTCCCTGCCCCCCAAACGCGGACCCGCCAGGACGCCCGGTCGCCGGATGCCAGGGTCTCGCCCGCATAGACGATCTGGTCGGTCGCGGGTGAGGTGACCTTTCCGGATGACCAGAGTGACTTGGCTTCGAATCCCTCGGACTCGCTCGCGACCTGGATTTCATAAGCGGCCTGCCGGATATCTCGCGCGGCGGGATCGGTCGGAGCGACTTTCCATGAGAATCTCGGGGTGGGAGTGCAGACCGCCAGCGGGTATTGATGATATTCGCAGCGAAGCTCAAGCGGGGACAACTCGGCAGCCACTGGAAGGGCAAGGGCGATCAACACATAAAAATACTTCATCGGCTTGTGGGTTCCAGAATCGGACTTCGTTACGGAGTGAAAAATTACCCGGGAACGTGCAGGATTTCTTGCGCGGAGGTCATCCCGTTTTTACGTGAGGTCGACATTGCCCGATTTCGGCAAGGCTCCCGGCCTCCCGTGAATTCGGGATCAAGGATGGTTCGTAGATCTGACCTCCGACAATCATCATGAACGGAATGAGGCGCTTCCTCCCTTCCATTGTGACCTTCTGCCTGTCACTCACCTGCGGCCCCGTCATCGCTGGGGAAGCCCCTCGCGAATGGTCGTTTTTTCCCTTCGACAACGGAGTCGGACGCGGCGTCTGGCCCCCCGCGGTGCAGGCTGAAACCGTAAGATCGCTTGGTTACGAAGGCATTCATTACAACTATCTCGATCCCTCCGACTTCGCCGCCAAATTGACGGCATGCAACAGCGCCAAGGTGCCCATCCGCGCGGTTTACCTCTACACCTTCGTCGATAAACCCGCTGAGCCCTATGACCCCCGTTTCAAGGAGGTGATCCGCATGCTCAAGGGTTCGGAAACCATCATCTGGCTAACCCTGCGCGATGGAAAGCGTGGCAAGCAGGATGCGGACGCCGCGAAAATCGTCCGGGAGATTGCGGCTCTCGCTGCGGAAGCGGACCTCAAGGTTTCGCTCTACCCGCATGCCGGCTTCTACGTCGCCAGCGCGGAGGACGCCGTGCGCATCGCGGATCTCGTCGATCTTCCCAACGTCGGCGTGAGCGTGAATCTCTGCCACGAACTCTTCGCAGGAAACAGCGGTCGGCTTGGCGAAGTGCTCAAGGCCGCCGCCCCCCGTCTGAATCTCGTGTCCATCAACGGCGCCTCGCCCATCCCCGGCAAAGGTCCGACCGCATGGGAGACCTTGCCGCTGGGATCCGGTTCCTTCGACACCGCCAATTTCCTCCGACAGCTCCGCGACATCGGCTACCGGGGGCCGGTCGGCCATCAGTTCTACGCCGTGGCGGGTGACGACAGGGAAAAGCTCTCGAAGGGCATTACGGCGTGGAAGAGGATCAAAGCGGAGTTGCTGGGATCCGGTGCGGCTGTCGAACCCTGAGGAAGACATCCATGGACTGGGTGCAGCCGCTCCCGTCGGACGTTGCTTCGCCTCCCCCAGCAAGTCGGACCATCCGACAGCCGCGACGTGCCGCGTGCGGTCCACGGTCTGGGTCAGCGATCCGGAGTCGCGTTCGCAGTTGCTTTTTCCCTTTCCGCTACGAGGCGCATTGCGGTGTCGCGAGACGGACCTTCTGGAAACTCGGCCAGGCGGTTACGCACGGCGGCGGGCGGATCGAATTGCAATATCTGCGAAACGAGGCCTTCGGTGGCGTGGCCCTGCAGGCGGGGGTCGGCGATCTGCTTGATGGCGTGGATCATTTCACCGGTGTTTCGCAGGGTCAGTGCTCTCTGGAAGATGGCCGCCGCGAGTTCGGGAGTTTCGGGATATTTTTCCGCACAGTCGCGCAGGGCCTCCAGCGGCGCACTCCGCCCCCATGCGGAGTAAATGGAGGCAACGGCCTCGCCGCGCTGCTCGCCGGTGGGCAGCGTGTTCGCCCAATCGAGGGCTTTCTGCGGGCCCTCCCCGTGGGTGAGAGCCTCGGCCACCTCATTGACCGGAAGTTGGCCTTCGCCCGGCAGCTTGAAGGTCGCCAGCGTGGCGGCAGCGGCGGACGGGTCATTGTTCACCCAGGCACGGAAAAACGCTTGGGCATAGCGCACTTGGTCGGCGGGATCCATCGATTCAATGAAGGCCAGCCCGGCGGAGGGGTTCTTGAAATCCGACATCGCCGCAATGTGGCCAAGCGCGATCGACCGATTTTTCTCGGGGAGATGGGAGATGAGGGCTAAGGCGGCCTGCGGATCTATTTTCCCGTAAGCCCCGACCACCTCGTAACATGCCAGTTCGCCGTTGTCCTCGGCAAGAAAACCCACGGCCCATTTTGCGCCGCGCTCTGGATCGTGGGCGATCTGGGTGGCGGCCAGGGGATATATCAGGTCGGCGGGAATTCGGAGCGGATTGTCGGCGGCCTCCGCGATGAGCGGGATCAGTTCGGCGTCCGGCGAATTGGGAAGCCTCTTGAGCAGATCCCGCAAGGTGTTGGGCGAGCGCTGCCCCCATCGCTTGATCAGGATCCTGGCCAGTGCGAGGCGTCTCTTGGGGTCGGTGACGGCGCCAATTTCCCTGAGCAGGTCGGGAAATTCTGAAGGCAGTGCTTCGGAGACGCGGGCGGCCAGGGCGTCGTCCGGGCGGGAGGGGCGAGGGGAGGCGGGCGCGGATGCCTCGGAGGAAATGGACACGCCGAACGTGGCCGGGGTGGATTTGGAAGCGGCAACTGTTTTCCTCGCCCCGTCTGGAGCTGCCGGCGCGTAGTAAAAGTAAATGGCGCCACCCAGCGCAAGGGTGCCGAGGGCCGGAAGGATCCAGGAATTGGCGGAAAAGTAAGGCATGGCTGTGATGCGTTGGGATTTTAGAGATGAAGGCAGGGACGGCCTCTCCGAGCCGTCCCTGCCATTGATGGCGATTACTCCGAGCCGAATGCGCCGGCGCGGGTGAGCGACATGCCGTTCGGGAAGTTTGAGGAGGTATTGCCCTTGTTGATGAAGCGCACGTAACGGGCGCCCTGGCCGCTACTGAAGAGGAAGTCTTCGTTCCACTTCGTGACGCCGTTGGTCTGCGCGCCCGTGAGTACCGTGGTCCAACTCGTGCCGTTCGTGGAAAGCTGCACGTCGAAGCTCTGCTGGCGGGTGTTGCCGTTGTAAACGGCGACCGTCACGCCAGTCAGCGTCCTCGTTGTGCCCAGATCGATCTGCATGTAATTGTTGATGCTTTCCACCGAGCAGCGCGTGGAGAAAAGTCCGTCTTCGTCTACGAGGTTCGAGGCCGGATAGCCGGACTGGGCGTTGGGCGCGGTGGCGGTGATGCCCGCGAAGAAGGGCCGGGTGAGGCGCCAGCCCAGGCAGCGGGCCTCGTGCAGGGCGAGGAAGTTGTTCGCCGAGTTGCCGCCGTTGACGATGCGCACGTAGCGGGCGGTGACCTCGGCGAAGTAGAAATCCTCGAGGCCAGCGCTCTCGCCGGAGCTCACGACATTGGTCAACCGGTTCGTCCAGGTCGTGCCGTTCGTCGAAGTCTGCACCGTGAAGGTGTAGTTCCGCTGGTCGCCGAGGTAGAAGGCGAGGCCGACGCCGCTGACGGAGCGGTTGTGCCCGAAGTCGAACTGGTAGTAGTGGCCGAGCTGGTCGATGGAGCCATAGTTCCCCGTGACCACGCCGTCCACGAGATACTGGGGATTGCGGTTCGAGTAGGTCGAGTTCGTGGAAGCCGTGTCCACAACGAAGCCTTCTTCGAACTCCGCAAGGCGCAGTGCCGTGTAGTTGCCGGAGGAGGCGCGTTTTTCATCGCCGATCGGGGTGAAGGGATTCGCGTCGCGGTTGCTGTCGTATTGGTGCGGAGTCCAGTCGGTCACGCGGGCGCCGCGGGCGATGAGGTCCGCCACGTAGGCGCGCGTGTCGTCGTAGAACCAGCCGGTGTCGCGGGCGTAAACGAGGCAGATGGTGCGCAGGTTGTTCCCGTAGGTCCAAGCGAGGAGATCGGCGGTCCACTGGCGATAAGGGGCTCCACGGTCGAAGTAATACTGCGGCGGGGCGTCTGTCGCGACGCCGCCTGCGGCGAGGATGTTCGCCCTCAGCAAGTTGAACGCGGAGCTTGAGAACGGATTGCTGGTGAGATAACTGTCCGAGTAACCGTTGGCCGAGGCGATGACGGCGATGGCCGAGCAACGGGCCGCGTAGGAGTTCCGCGCCGCGGTGGTCTGCGCGGTGGGCTGCGACTCGAGATTGTTCACGCAGACGGTGTCGAGCGTGCTGTAAAAATTATCGACGTAGGTGTTGTAGAAGCCGTAGGCGCTGGCGCCGTTGCCGGTGCCCGCCGTGGTCTCGATGATCGGAGGCGCGGGGAAAAGGCTCACGATGGTGTTGCGCTGGGCGTCGGACGTCGCGCCCGCGCCACTCCAGCCGTTCGGGTGGATAAACAACTTGCCGCCCTTGGCTCGGAAGTTCGTCGTGTTGCCCGAGACGGTGTCGTCATCATAGCCGACCTCAAGGACGGATTGGGTGCCGCCGGAACTGACTTCGACGGCGTGGGCCTGTAGGAGGGCGGTGAGTGCGAGGGCGCCCGCAGCGAGGCTGCGGAACAGCGGACTATGGGTTTTTTTTGTTTTCATAGGATTTTGCTAGATGACCGGAGCTTGGTGGAGTCTCCCTCCCGCCGGTCACGGGAGGAGAAAGTGATGAAAAGGCGAAGTCCGTTGCGGAAATCGGAGTTGTGGCTGGTCCTCCGGATGCGGCTGAACCGGCGGATAACATTATCTTGGGTTTTTGAAGGCGATGACTGTGAACCGGGTTAAGTGATCACGAGGATTCAGCACCACGATGAGATGCTACACAACGGGGAGGCCGGAAATCATCCCGTGTTCGCGGGGTTTCTCGCAGGACAGCAAGCACCGGGGAAACGGGTACCACTGCCAAGGAATAGCCTCACATGGTAGTGTCCTAATTTGGAAATTAGGACACTACCCCTCACATCGTGAGGAATCGGCTCGCGGCAGCTCAGCGGGGCAGCTCGACAAGCCGGCCTGAGCGCAACACCACCGGTCCGGCGAGGCCGGACGTTTCCAAGGGCGCGGTGGCGGCCGGGGCGCGGATGGTCCAGGTCTTGCGCCGGTCCGGCGGCAGGGAGGCATCGTAGGCGAGACGGTTGAACCAAGTGTTGGTGACCTTGATGGAAATCACATTCGCGCCGCCGGTGAGGTGGGTCGTGATGTCAGCCCGGAACGGTGGTCCCCACAGGGTGGCGGCCAGTTTTCCATTGACCACGACTTCGGCGATCACCGACACGTGCCCAAGGTCCAACAGGTAACGTGTGTCGGCGGCGGGGGCGTCAAGATTCACTTCGCAGGTATAGGTCGCGGAACCGGAAAAGGCGCGTGCCGCCGGATCCTCAAGGTCTGACCAAGGTTTGAGCTGCGGCAGGTCGATCCGCTCGGGAGCATCCCAGCCAGGCGGGAATGACAATTTCCACGGGCCCGTTAGAGGAACCGCAGGCAGGGGCTCGACCGTTACCTTGGCGACGAACTGATCGCCACGCCGGAGTTGGTAGTCGCCGGCCTGCCAGGCGAGCAATCGCTGGCCGCCATCGAGAATTTCCGCAGTCAGGGGCGGGCTTTCCACGAGCGGTTGCACGGGCTCACCGGACTTCAATCCCTGGGTCGCCTGGGGCGGGTGCTTGTCCACGCGTTGCGGATCCGTCAGATCGACGAGGGTTTTCCCGTCCCGATCCATCCGCACGAAGCCGGGATTGCTCTTCTCCTTGCGGAAAATCACGAACACCGAGCCCGCCGCCGGAAGGCTGATGTGGACTGTGGTTCCATTCCCCGCGATCTGATGGAAATCCGCAGGCCTGCCGGTGCCCAGGAGGGGATTCCACAACTCCGGCACGCCTTGGCTGGCGAAGCGGAGATTGGCGTTCAGCGGGAACCTGCGATCGGCCGCGACGAAATAAATTTCCGCGTTGTCCGTCCGCCGATGACACCAGGTGGCGGCACCCGCGCCGGTCACGTCGGGCTGGACGCCGGCCTTCTCCAGCAGGGAAGCGAGGGGATCGCCCCAGAGGAGGCGGCCCTTGCCGAGTTTCCGATCACCGGTCGCGGCTATCGTTTCTCCCCAGAGTTTCCGGACGATTTGTTTGAATTTCAGTTCGTCCGCCGCGCCGCCGCTGAGCGAGGGGTTTTCAAACGCGGGGAGGCCGATCACGATGGCGCCCTGTTGGACGAGGCCGTGCAGGCGGGCGAGCGATGGCAAGGTGAGCCGGGTTCCGCCGGGCAGCCAGAGGGCTTTCCATGTGACGCCTTCGGGAGATTTCAAAACACCATCGGCGACGCTGATGCGGTGGATGAGGACGTCGGGATTCAGATAGTCGAACTTGATGCCCTCGGGGAAAACCTGCTCCTGGCGCGGCTTGTGATCCAAGTCATCGCCAAGATACCAGAGCACGTCCGCCACCGGCCGCCCTTGTTGAAGCATGAACTGGCAGCGGGAGAGGTAGCGCGTCCATTCCGGCATGTGCGGCCACCAAGTCTGGCCGCGAATGAACGGCGTGCCGATCTGCGCCCCAAAGGAGGTACCGGGCACGACATCGAGCCGCGGGTTGTGGGTGTAGGTGTGGAAGACCAGGTGATTGAGGCCCTGCGCGAAATGCCGGTCCGCCAGGTGTTTCAACATGAAGGGGTGCTCGTTCCACTTGATGTCGATGTTGGTGAACGCCTCCGCAGCGACCTGCTTTTTCCCGTAAATATGGGCGGCGGAAACGGCTGGCAGAATCGGCTTTGACTCCAGGCCGCCCCAGTGCGGGTCGTTGGGATGCCAGAGTTCGCACATCGGGATGTCCGCCTTGCCATAGTATTGCAGGATGTCGCCGGTCGGCACGTCGCCCGGACCGGATTCGAAGGAAAGCTTCAGCCCGCGTTCCCGGCCGAGCGTGGCAAGGCGTCCGTAGTAGTTGGAAACGAGCAGGTCGTTGAGGGTGGCGCGCCAGTCGCGGAGGAAGCGCCGGCTGGTGAGGTGGTCGCCGATCACCCAGCCGGCCAGGGCGGGCAGCCACGGTCGGAGTGCGTATCCCCGCAGTCCGGCGAACTCGCGCTCCATTTCCGGGGTCCACGTCTGGGTGTGGCATTCCCAGCTATCAATCACCATGCCATTCAAGCGTCCCGCATCCGCAGGGCCGCCCGCCGCGGAAATACGGCCGATGTAGCCGGCGAAATGGACGTCTGCCCCTTTTTTCGAAAGCTTGTCGCACTCGAATCCGGTGGCCTCCTTCGGCGCGGGGGCGTTCCTCGCACCAGTGTTGACGTGGCCGAAGCGCACGACCGTCCATTTTCCCGCCAGTGCCGTCCACTCCAGCTTACCGCCGGAGTCCATGTGCTTGGAAAGATCGACCACACGGGCGGGGGCGATCCAAGAGGCCTCGTCCTGCGGCGGCGGCGGGCTTCGGTTCAGACTCCGCAGCACGTAGCCCGCCTGGCCGTGCCAGTCATCGACGCGGGCGGCGGACGAAAGGCGGAAGCTGGAGAGTTCCAGCGCCGTCTTGTTTTCAAAAGTGAAGCGGAAGGTGCTGGCGGTGGCGTCCGGCAGGGCGAGGACGAGCGGTTGATCATCCTGCCAGTTGCTGCGAGGAATCTCTCGGCGCGCGATTGGCACAAGTCCGTTTGGCCCGACCGCCTCAACGCGGATCGCGGCTCCGGGGTCGAAGTTCCGGCGCCTCGCAAGCTTCTCCACGGACGGCAGCTCCAAGGACCGCAAAGTCACCGGTGTGGCGAACGAAACCTCGACCCAAGCATGATTTGCCGCGGGCGCCAACTGAATGGAAACTCCCTTTGCTCCGTGCAACAAATCCGCCCAAGGCAGCTTTTCGTTACTTCCACGCACTGCGGAGGGAACTAGATTCGTCCCGTCGTCGCCCGCCGGAGTGGGAAACGCGAGCACCGCAATATCGCGGTAGTCGCGCCAGTCCTCGGCGCTCGGCTGGGGCTTCGGCAAGTGGATAGAAACCTGGTTTCCGCCGACCACATCCGTTCGGCTGAATATCAGGTCGCGCATGGAGTTTTCAGGCTTGATCCACGGGCCGCCGGACATCGCCCATCCCGGACAATTCTGCATGGTGAAGCTCAGGCCAAGGCGGCGGCAATCATCCGCGGTGTGCGAGATCATGCCGTCCCATGAAGGACTGAGGCAGGCGATCTGCGGCGTGACGCCGGGCCACGGTCCGCCGAACTGGCCGTGGAAGAGCTGGATGCCGCTCAATCCCGCGTCGGCGACCGCCTCCAGGTCGGCGGTTAGTCCGGGTCTGGCCACGTTGCCGCCGATCAAGTGAAACCATGTCTCCGGCCGCGATTCGCGCGGCGGCGTGGCAAACCCGGAGGACAGCGGATCGGCCGCCAGCAGGAGGTTTACGCCAGCGAAGATCGATGAAACGACGAGAGTGGTTTTCAAGAGCATGGGAGGGGGAATTTACAGCGCGTAGGGGCGGATGGCTTTGAGGCCCGCTGGAGTCGCGGGCACGAGGCGGATCGCTTGACAGTAGCGACATCCTGCCGGACCGCGATCCGCGCGGCGGTCTTGCCGTCCGGCGAGGTGTGGTCCTCCGCACAAACAGGCGGGATGATGCTGGGCAGGATTGCCGCGCAAGCGAGCGTGACGGAACGGTCGACCGTGGATTCAAACAGACGTGGGCGCATTGTGGCAGTGAGACAATCTTCCCGGGTGATGGGAGAACAGTATCATCGTGCCAGGAATCGCGGCGAACGGAACATCCCGTAAATGCGTGATCAGGCGGATATGGACTGGGCGTTTACAAACATAGTATGCTTGCACCTGTATAGTCGGCTCGGATCGAACTTTGAATCGAGTCGCCCACACGGAAAAAACCCACATATCATGAAATCCGGAATTCGCATCATCATCGCCAGCCTGATAGCCTCGTGTTCGTCACTGACCGGGGCGGAGGCAATCGAAGGATTCCTGGGCTTGAAGTTCGGGGCAGATCGCGAGACCGCGAAGACCACGATGGTGGAACGGGGATTCAAGCTCAAGGATCACAAGTCGGAACACAAACTTGAGTTCGAGAAAGGTAGCTATGCGGGGCAGCCTTTGCGATCACTCGTGATGGAGTTCACGAACAACCGGTTCAATCGCGCCACAGCGGTGTTCGAAGTCAGTTCCGGCAAACGCGAGGAATGTGTGCGGCTGGGATTGAAAGCAAACGATAGCGTGCGGGACCAGCTGACCAGCCAGTATGGAAATCCCACCTCGGTGAAGAGTGTATCAAGGTCAAAGCTTCGCGACGGCAAGGACGCGGGGAGTTCGATGTTCAGTGCCGCTTGGCGGAGCAAGGGTGCCGTGAATGGGGGCGAGCGCTCCATCACGCTTAGCACCGTCACCATCGGACTCTATTCCTGGGTGTTCAACGTGGTTTATGATGACGGCGCGCCAAAGGCGGAACCGCAGGGAGGTCTCTGAGTGGTGGGGCCTATGCTCTCCCGATGAATTCCGGACAGTAGGAAATGAGTGTGCGCAAAACATACCTTTTCGCGTGCATCCTTGCGTTCGCGTTTACGTCTTCGGTCGTCGCCCAGACCTTGATCACGGGACAGAAGGCCGATTATGAACTGGCTCCGGGGCCGGTCGTCGGCAGCACGACAGCCGTTACCGCCCGCGCGGGGGCGACCAATGCGGCGAGTAGTCCGGGGTTTCGCAATTGTGTCTATATCTTCGCGCTGCCCCCGGTGCCTGCCGGTCAGGTGGTGACGTCCGCGACGCTCGCCCTCACCTACGTGTCGAAATCCGGCGCTTCCACTTTTAACACCGACCTGTGGGGGATCGGTTTTCAAGCGGGCACGACGCCGGTCCTCAATGCGCTCGCGGCAAACACCGCTTCCGAAGGCGTGAAATTGCAGGACAACATCATCGAGCCGACCACCGCGACAGGCCGAGTCACCTCGACGAATTTCATCTCCTACCTACAAGACTTCTACGCCGCGAACCCCGCCTACGCGGGCGGCACCAACGTCTTTCTCCGTCTGAACCCCGACGTTGGCTCGACCTCCATCATCGGCTACAACCTCGCCACCGCCGACGGCGCTGCGGCCGACGCGCCCGTGCTGCGCATGCAGTTCGGCGCACCGCTCGCCGACGTCCATCCGCGCCTCATGGCGGGTCCGCCGGACCGTCCGCGCATCATCGAAAACATCCGGACCGTGCCGTGGTTCGCGACGGCCTACCAAGCGATTTACAACGGTGTCGCCGCCGACGTGAACCGCCACCGGACCGACCCGAATTACATCCTTTCCCGGATGCAGATGAACTGGGTGAACCGCTACACCGTGGATACGGTGAATTCTTCCAACCGCTGGCAAAGCGGCAGCCACGGCGCGGCCGGAGTTCCGCCCGTTCCCACGCCTCGTTTCGCCGGCGCGCGCGACTGGGCCACCGACTATTCACTCGACAGCGGGAGTTCGGCGCTCCCCTACAACGACGATCCGGCCGGCACAGGCAAGATCTGGATGAAGAACAAGACGACCGGCGTCTATGCTTGGACGGATCCCGGGTTGACCGGCCAAGCCATCGAGAAGGCAAACGCGGACCTCATGGCCAAGGCGCGGGACGCGGCCTTTGTCTATTGGCTGACCGGTGATGAAGCCTTCGCGAAGTTCGCCACGGACATCTTCTGGCAGTTTTGGTACGGCTACTCGTTCAAGCAGACGATCCCGACCGGCGCCGCATCCATCTGCGGCACCGTCACCTTCGAGGTCATCCACGATGAAATGAATCGCGCCTCCGCGATCACCTACGATTTCCTGCATCCCTACCTTGTGGCACAAGGCAAGGACACGGTCTTGATCGAGGCACAGTTCAGACGCGTGGCCAACCGACAGATAGACGGAGGAAACCCCACCGGAAACTGGAACATCATCCAGGCCATTTACATCACCCATCTCGGCCTCGTGCTTCAGCCAAACTCCGCCTACCCCGATGGCAAGGGCCGCGAGTACTACGCCGACGTCGTCCTGAACGCGGCCCTGCCGAAACAAACCGGACTGACGCAAGTCATTCAAACCGGCTACGATCAGACCACCGCGCTCTGGCCGGAAGCGTGGGGCTACGGCATCGATGTGACGTCCAACCTGACCGACATCCTCAGCCTTCTGGACCGCAGTGGCTTCGGCACCGGCCTGCTCGCGTCTGGCATTTTTCCGCGCGCCGTCATGGTCCAGAACCAGATGCTCTATCCGCACGGCTGGGCCGCCAACTGCGGCGACACCGGTTCCCGGACCGTGGAGACGGAGCCAATGGAGCTTCTCGCCGCCGCCGCCCAACGTCGCGGCGACACCGCCACACTCGCCCAAATGGTCGGCGCCCTCCGCACCGCGGAGGGTCTCAGCAGCCCTTACAATCGCACCAACAACCGCGGGCTGGTGCCGCTGTGTTTTTACTCCGGGGAGTTGCCCGAAATCCCACCCACGCCGCCCGTGCAAAGCCGGCATTTCCATGCCGCACCGCTCAACCAATGGATCATGCGCACGCCGACAGCCGACTACCGCTATTCGCTCGGCAGCAGCCTGGCGGGCACGGCGGGCGGGCATGCGCAGAACCAGGGGCTCGCCCTCGAACTCTACGGCGCGGGCATGACGATCGGGCCGGACCCGTCGCGCGGCAGCAGCTACTGGCAGCCGGATTACCACGATTACATCAAAAAGCCGCCGTCCCATAACACCGTCATCGTCGGCGGCCTGTCCACCGCCGGCGGTGCCTTCACCACCCGCGCGGTGGAACCCGCGACCACTGCTGCGGCTGTCTCGCCGAATTTCAACTTCGTCTACGCCGATTTGTCCAACACGTCGCCCTCCAGCGTCTCGGCCGACCAACGCCGCCTGGTCGCCAACGTACTCACCGGCAGCCAGAGTGGGTTCTACTTCGATGTCTTCCGCAGCAAGCTGAAATCCACCACCGCGACCACGCAGTCGCATGATTATCTCTACCATTCCATCGGCCTGTCCGCCACGGTCTCCGCTGTTAGTGGGACGTCCCCGATATTGGCATCCTCCGGCGTGCTCACGTCGGCGAACGGCAATCAAAAGGGTTACGACTACTTCAAGGACGAGAAATCCGCCGCTTTCTCCGGCGATTTCAAGACCGAGTTCGACGTCAACACCGGCAACGCCGCGACGGCCGCGAAAATGACGATGTGGATGCTGGGTCAGCCCAACCGCACCATTTTCTCGGTCAATGGGCAGACGGCCGTGCTCCCCGGTTCTTTTCCCAGCACCTTCAACAATCGCGTCATGCCGACCATCCTCATCCGGCAGAACAACAACGCCTGGACGAATCCATTCATTTCCGTCTTCGAGCCCTCGCTCAATTCCGCAGGCCCGAAGGTAACGGCCGTCCGCGCTCTGGACGGATTCTCCACCGGCAACACGATCATGGTCGCGGTGAACAGCGAGCTCGGCAATCCCGCGCTGGCGGACACGACCTACCTTTTCTCCGATGACAACGGCGCGCGGCAGACTTCTGGAAACATCGCTTTCAAAGGGATGCACGGCGCCATTCAGGTGCGGGACGGAGCGGTCAGCGAACTCTATCTGGGCTCCGGCTTTGAGGTCGCGCGGGGAGTTCACGGCGTGAAGGCCGTTAGCACGACCGCCGCCACCGCTGCCTCGTTGCGGACAGCGGGAAATGATTGGTTCTGCGCGGCGCTCGCCCCCGTGACGGTCACCCTGCCGCGGCCGGGTGCGCGGCTGCCGCGGGTCACGCTTCACAACGGCGCGACGCAGACTTTCCCCGCAGGACTGGTGGCGGGCTCGACCTCCGACGGCGCTACCTATTCATTCACGGTCCCGGCGGGCAACTACACGATTCAATCGGACTTCACCCTGCCGAACG
Organism: Luteolibacter arcticus; assembly: GCF_025950235.1. Taxonomy (NCBI): domain Bacteria; kingdom Pseudomonadati; phylum Verrucomicrobiota; class Verrucomicrobiia; order Verrucomicrobiales; family Verrucomicrobiaceae; genus Neoluteolibacter; species Neoluteolibacter arcticus. Next base: position 94,401 of record NZ_JAPDDT010000016.1, read on the forward strand.
TTCCCGGCTATCAGGTAACCGATGTCGGTGCGCTCTCCACGCCGACTCTCGCGGGCGTTTCCGGAGAGGTTTACACCGTGAGTGCGAGCGGCGCGGACATCGGCGGTTCCGCGGATGCCTTCGGCTTCGTCCATCAGACACTGGCCGATGAGATCACGCTGATCGCCCGCATCGCCAGCCTCGACAATTCCAACCCTGCCGCCAAAGCCGGGTTGATGATCCGAAGCGGCACAGCGGCTAACGCAGTTTATGCCGGAGTGTTTGTGACGCCGAGTTCGGGCGTGCTTTTCCAACGCCGCACGTCCGCAGGAGGCACCACCTCCACAACGACGACCGCAGGCCTCCAGGCACCCGTCTGGCTCAAACTTGTGCGGCAAGGCAGTCTCATTTCGTCCTTCTTTTCGGCAGATGGGATCGCCTGGACCTCGGCAGGCACGGCGACGCTCACGATGCCGGGGGGACTGGAGGCGGGCTTTGTCGTCACGGCAAAGGACAACACCAAGGCAGCCCAAGCGGTGATCGACAACGTATCCATCTCCGGTTCGTCGATTACCATGCCGCCACCCGCACCGGCCGACTTTACCGCGACGGCCACATCAAGCAGTCAGATCGCTCTCGCGTGGTCCGCCGCGAGTACCGCTACGACTTATTCCGTCAAGCGCGCCACCGTCAGCGGCGGACCTTACACCGTCATCGGCACGAATTTGACGACGACCACCTATCTCGACACCCGCCTCAGCACCGGTTCGACCTACTATTATAAAGTCAGCGCCTTAAACTTCGTCGGCGAAGGCGCGGACTCTTCTGAAGTCGGCGCGACTTTATTTCCGGAGCCAGACTCCGCCATTTACCCGGTGGAGGATCCGAGCCATGCCTCATACGGCGGCGGTTCGACACTCGACAGCAACAACATCGGCTTCAATGGCACTGGATTCATTAACTTCCCCGTGACGGGCGGGTTCCTCCAGTTCGTCAACGTCGGGGGCGGCGGCGGTGGCAATGCGTTGCTCTCGATTCGCTACGCCCTGCCCACAGGCACGCGCACCGGGCTCCTGATCGTCAACGGCGTGAGCCAGGCCATCACGTTCGACTTCACCGGCTCATGGACCACCTGGCAGACCAAAACCGTCAACGTGACGCTCACCGGCGGCGCGACCAATACCATCCGCTTCGAAAGCAACGGGCAGGACCTCGCGAACATTGATGAGATCAGAGTCGCGCCCACGCCGTCCGCTCCCGCGAGCCTGGCCGCCACCGGCGGCAGCGGCCAGATCGAGCTGGCGTGGACGCCCGTCGCGGGGGCGAGCGCCTACCTCGTGAAACGATCCGACACCAGCGGCTCCGGCTTCACCACCATCGCCACGCCCGCCGCGGCCACGTTTACCGACATCGGACTTGGCGATGCCGTGACCTGCTACTACGTCGTCTGCGCCGTGAACGCCAGCGGCACCGGTCCGGCCACCACCGAGGCCCCGGCCACGACCTACACCTCCGTCGAGAACTGGCGTCTCGCGCATTTCGGCGTCGTTGGCGACACCGGCACCGCCGCTCCCACCGCGGACCCGGACGGCGACGGCTGGCTAAACGCTCAGGAGTTCATCGCGGGCACCGATCCGGGCGACCCCGCCAGCCTGTTGAAAGTCAGCGAAATGGCGCCAAGCGGGGAGGACATGTTGGTGAGTTTCCCATCGGTCGGTGGCATCACCTACCGCCTCGAATGCTCCGCCACGATGGAAAGCGGTTCATGGACCATCGTGGAGGACGACATTACGGGCACGGGCGAAATCATCCAAATCACCGACCCGGGCGGAGCCGCGCAGCCCCAGCGTTTTTACCGCATCGTGGTGCCTTGATGGGGTTGCGATTGCCAACATCCCACCGATCCTAGGACCCATGTTCAATCTTCGCCCGCAGGTCCTGCGGAGGTGACGGACCTCCGCGTCGAGTAGTGGCGTGGACCGCTGGGGCTAGGCGAGCAGCAACCGCGCCTCGGCTGGACCGGAATTTTCAGTTCTCGGGGGCTGTCCGCCCTCAGTCGGTTGGCGACGCGACTGGTCGATGCGCTTTCTGAGCCGGTAATTTGTCGATGTAACTGGGGATCTGAAATTGCACGGCTTTCGATTGGCGGGCAAACTCCGCCTCCAGTTCCATCCTCAATGATTGATTGCCGACCAAATTGGTGGTTTCGAAAGGGTCCAACTTCAGATCGAACAACTAATGGTGTTTTCCGCCAGCCCGAGTTCATCTAGCGCGGCCAGCAGACGACCTGGATTCTCATCCGCACCGGCCACGCAGCGGAAATAATCCAGGTGGGAATCAGGTTTCAAGGGATCCTGTTTTCTCGCCTTCCCTGAACCTTGCTCATCCGTCAAATACGGAGGTGTGAATTGCTCATTGAAAGCGGGACGGCAGCGTTCTCCGGCAAAAGCTTCTCTTAGTCGCGCTGGTGGCAAGCAGACAGCGTGCGGCGACTTGAAACCCACCGTCAGCAAGAACGGCCGGCTGCGGTTAATGCGCATGTATGATATCGCAAAATCAGTCGCCACGTCATCCACCCAGCCTGTGGTTGGTTCTTCAACGCCATTGATTTCAAACGGGCAGTCAATGTAAGTTCCATGCTGAATGTAGCAGGCGGAATAATCAAATCCCGGCCGCTGTCCGCTCTACTGCCCCATTTGCCACTTACTTACGTAGGCGGTTCCATACCCTGCCGCGCGCAGCAGGGTGGCGTAGGTGACGCTGTCTGCGGGAAACTCCGTGTGGTTGTTGGCCACGCCGTTGAGATGATTGTAGCGGCCCGTCAACATGACGGCCGGCTCGGTGAACAGAGCGAACTCGTGACAAAGGCGTTGCGGAATCGAACCCCCTCGGCCGCTAGGCGGTCTGTATATGGCCTTTCTAACCAGGGAAATCTCGCCTGTTCGCCTTGTTCGCGTTGCACCACTCCCATCGCATCGTATCAATGGTCGTCGGTGCAAATGAAGAGAATGTTGGGTTTGCCTCCTGTTACCACCGGCACGGCGGCGTGGATTTGAGCGGCCAGCACAGGAAGGATTAGGACGATGGAAAGCCTAGGCCTCATAGGAAATATCCGGTGGTGCGGCCACTGGCCGGAAATGCCAGCCGCCGCGGAGAAACCCATTACTCCGCGACGGCTGACGATATCCCGCTGGGAAACGTTTTACTTCTCTGCTTGAAGGCGGCCGAAGAGCTTGGTGTTGGCACCCTTCGCCACGGTAACAGTGACAGTCTGCGTGTTCGGGCTTCCTCCGGTCGGCGTGCCGATCACGACTCCGGCAGCCGGCGTGCCCGGGGAGATGTTGAGCGAGGTCCAAACGTCCAGATTGGTGCCGTATTGGAACGTCTGGGTGGTGTCCGGAGCGGAATCCACAAGGCGGGTGAAGGTGAACACGAAGTTCATGCCGGATGCGTTCAAGGTGGGAAGGATCTCGGCAGGAGACTGCGCGTTCAGCGGATCACCGTTGAGGACATATTCAAGGAGGTTGGCGATGCCGTTATGGTTCGGATCGTCCAGTTCGTCGCTGTTCGTGCCGTCGAGGCCCTTGTCCAACGCCCAGGAGTCGTAGCCAGAGGCGCTGGTTTGCACCAAGGCGATTTGGGTTCCTCCATTATAGCCGTAGTCGATGTCATAACCGACAGGCACTCCGCTTTCCGAGGCAAATTCGGCGCCTTCCAGCGACGTGTAGTCCGCCAGAACGTACGCCCCGTCATCTAGGGTAGCGGTAGGACTGATGACAACCACGGCGCCGTCGATATCCAAGGCGGCCGCCTGAATCCTGCCACTGGAGCCGGATGCGGACGGGTCCACGTTGAAGGTGACCGGCTGGTCTCCTGCCATCACGAACGATTGGTCAGAGGTGTTGAGCACCGCACCCGCCCCGATGGTGATGCTGGCGCTTTCGGCGACGGAGCCCGTTGCGCCGAGAGACAGGGTGCCGCCGGTGATGGTAGTCGCACCGGTGTAGGTGTTGGTCCCGGTGAGGACCTGAGTGTAGGCGCCGCCTTTGGTGAAGAGCACTTGCCGCGTTCCGTCCTGCATCACCCCGGCAAAGGTCGTCATTCCCGAAGTGCCGCTGGTCACAATCCTGCCGGAATTGATGCCGGAGGTGGATAACACGGTGGACGTCGTGGTGATGATTCCCGTGGATGCGCCGCTCAGGGTTCTGATCGTTTCGTTGCGCGGACGCGCGGCGCCGGCATTGGTATCGTTATTCAGATCGAACGTTCCGTTGACGCTCACGTCCGCGGAATCGTTGATCTGATTGTTAGTCCGACCCAATGAGAGGGTAGCCCCCGGGTTGACCGTGACCGCGCCGGTGATCGGAGTGGCGGAGGTGGACGCGAGATTGAGAATTCCCTCCGCGACCGTGACGGTTCCCACGTAGCCGTTGGCCGACTCCCAGGACAAGATTCCCGGTCCGACCTTGCTCAACGAGACGGGACTGCCAACCGTGCCGCCGGTGATGTTATTGACGATGTTTCCAGCGCTCGTCCTCGTCGATCCGAAGGCGGCCGAGTCTCCGTTGGCGATCGTCACAGAACCGGCGGTGAAGCGTGAATTGGCTCCGGTGGAACCCAGGTTGAGGGCACCCACGCCGCCCACGCCCGCTCCGCTGATCGTAAGGTTGCCAGTGTAACTGCTGGCTCCGTTATCCACCAAGAGCGTCGCGCCGTTGGCGACGGTTACTCCGGATGAGGCACCCAGCGCGGCAATATTTGTCAGAGACAGCGTGCCCGCGTTCACGAGCGTCGCCCCGGTGTAGAGATTCGTCCCGCCCAGAACCTGTGTGCCCAAGCCCGACTTCGTCAGCCCGAACGAGTTGCCGGAAACCGAGGCGAAGGTGCCCGAGAGGGCGGTGGCCCCACCGAGAATGCCGCTGAAGGTGGTCGATACGCCGCTGGCTTGGTTGACGGTCAGCACCGGAGTGCCGCCGCCGGTGTTGACCACCGCCGCATTGCCTGCGGTGCCGGCCGAGATCAGGCCGGCGAGGGTCTGATTCTGACCGCCGAGGTTCAATTGCGCGAGGTTTGTGCCCGAGCCGGAGATCGTCACCGTGGTCGTCGTCGGCAAACGGTCCGCTCCGCCCGAAAGTAGGATCGTCGCGCCGGAGTTGGTCGCCGTGATGCCAGTGCTGCCAGCATAGGTATTCGCGTTGGAAAGGGTCAGAAAGTGCGAGTTCTGCGCGCCGCTGGCCGAGAAGGTCAGGTTGCCCGTGCCGCTGATGACTCCGGACAAGGCCAACGTGGCGCGAATGGGTGTGACCGAGATCGTGTTGCTGCCGGTGAGCTTGATATCGCCGGGCAGATTGTATTTACCGTAGTTCGAGCTGGTAACGGTCAGGCTGGTGCCGCCGTTGAGATTGAGAGCGAAGTTGTTGAGGTTGACGGTGAGTTGGGTCGCTGGGGTGCTGCCGCTGGCGGTGTTGGTCAGGTTCAACACGGAACCATTCGCCACGTTGACTGTCGCGCCGGTCGGAATGGCGTTGTTCGTCCCGGTGCCACTTGCCACGACGGAGGTTTGCAGGCGAAGAGTGCCGCTGTTGACGTTGAACGCTCCGCTGAGCGTGTTAGTGCCCGAGAGGGTCAGTGTCCCCGTGCCGCTCTTGGTCAGGCCTGCGGAACCAGTGAGAATCGCGCTGACCACCCCAGTGACCCCGCTGTTCACCGTCACGATCGCCTCGTTGCTGCCGAATGCCAGGGCACCCGTGCCCGCTCCGGTGATATTCGTGGTGCCCGTCGTGCCGCCGAAGAGTACGGAACCACTTGCGTTTGTCAAAGTGACGTCAGTGATTGACAGAGTGGGCGTCCCAGACAGCACTAAGGAATTGACGGAATCGTTCGTCGCCGCCGTGTTGGCGGTAATGTAAGTATTGTTGCCGGCAATTGTGGCGTTGAGCGTGAATTCGTCCTCCAGGTTCAGGGGCCGCAGGCCCGTGGTTGAGTTGTGGGTGAGGAAGGTGTTGACGACACCCGTGATGACGCCCGCTCCGCCGGTGGCCGCCGTCACGTCTCCGACCAGGAAGGGGACGATCGCGGTGTCCTTGGCCGCGCCGTTGATGCCGGTGCTGAAGGCTGCCGTGGTACCCACCAAGGTTGGCGGCGAGGTGACAATGATGCGGGGAATGTCGCTCGTGGAATCGGTGCCCAGTTCGGTGCCATTGACCAGCGGCACCACGCCGCCCGCGCTGCGCGTCAGGCTCGCCATGGTCAGGGTTGAGGAGTTTGTCACCGTGCCAGTCATGCCGATCCGGGCTTGGCCACTGCTTGCGGCAGTCCCGAGCGTGAGCGCGCCCACCGTTTCCATCGTAGCGCCGAATTCATTGCCGATGAAATTGAGGAAAGCTCCGCCGTTGAGCGCGATGGCCTGGGTGTTCGGGATGCGGTCGGTGTTGATGTCGATCGAATTGTCCAAGCGGAATTCGCCCGCATTGAGGGTAATGGGCGTTGCTGATGAACCGCTCAGATTATTGCCGGCGCCGGACAGCACCAGAGAGCCGGCACTCAGCGTCGTCGCCCCCGTATATGTGTTCGTCCCCGACAAGGTCGCCGTGCCCGAGCCGATCTTGGTGATGCCGAGCGAGCCTACCGAGTTCTGGATCGTTCCGGAATAGGTCGCGCTGCCATTGTTTGATCCCAAGGTCAGGACGGCGGCTCCCGCTGCCGTGTTGTCCACAGTGCCGGTGGCCCCCGTGAGATTGTTGATCGTCTCGCTCGTTCCGTTGAGATCGAAGATGCCTCCATTGATGGTGACGGTGCCGTTGTTGAAGATCTGGTCGCCTCCGGTTCCGGCGAGTTTCGCCACGGCTCCGTCGCTGATGGTGACGCCAGTCGTGCCGACGACATGCACGCTTGCCGTGCTGTCTTTCGCCAGGATCGCGGTGGCCCCTGGCTCGACGACCATGGAGAAGGCGCTGTTGTCGTCGGTGCCTCCGAACGTCACCGTTCCGGAGCCGGTGATGGGCACCGAGGCGCCGGTCAGTTTGGCGTTGATGGTGGTGGAGGTGCCCGTATCGCCGGTCTCGATCAATTTGTTGCCACCGATGGTGACGACTTGGCCGCCACCGCGCTCGATGGTGTAGCCGCTGGTCGAGAAGATGAGGGCATCGACGTTAATGGCGGCGCCGATGGTGACGGTTCCGGCGGTTCCTGAGAAGAGCGCGGAGTTGGGAGTTGTCGCATTGTTGATCCAAGCGACGTCGGCCACTCCATCGTCCCAAACGGTGCTTGTGGTGTCCCAGGTGCCGGTTGAGCCAAGGGTTCCGTTATTGAACAGGCCATCCGCATCCCAAGTCAAGGTATCGGCGTGAAGACTCGCGGTCGCGACGAAAGTCGCTAGTGAGGCGGTGAAGAAGTGGCCGGAAGGGCGCGAAGAGTTTTTACGGGGTTTCATGGTGGGTTCTTTGTAGAAGTGAGGCCGAGGATGTTGACGTTGAACGATGGATTGATGGATCTCGGAATGGTCTGAACGAACGATGTTCCGATTCACTTAACGGATGTCTCGTTCGACAGGAGCCTCGCCGCTAATTGGGTTGTAGCGGGATTCGATGCGGGTTTTTGAGGCAGGCCTCCGTGAAGATAGCAGCGTCGGAGGTTACGAACATCCCGTGTTCACGGGAATCCGGCAGGTATTTCGAGCGGCAAGGCCAAGAGCGTCTCGAATCCCGAGAGGGGTGCCCGGGTCCGGATTGCGGCGCCCCACGCCGCTCACGGTTCGTAGCGCACGCGGAAGAAGGCGGCTTCCCCGACGAACGGGAAGCTTGCTTCGTAGGTGGCGGCGTTTCCGAGGTCCTGTAACAGCTCGATGCTGGTGGGGGAGACGGACGGCCAGTCCGTCAGATTGCTAGAATGTTGGAAAACACGCGTCACGCCGCCGAGGTCCTTGCGCTGGCGGAATTGGAGGCGGAAAGACGGGAGATCGTCCTTTGTGCCTTGGACGCGGTTGAGACTCCGGTCGTCGAGGTGGGGGTTGAGGTCGGTGATGAATTCGTGGAAGTTGGTGAGACTGTCGTTGTCGGGATCCGCGTCGTCGCCGGAGATGGCGGGGTTAGAGAGATCGGCGGGTGAAAAGATGAGGGCACGCCAGCCGGGCAGGGAGTTGGCGGATTCTAAACGAAGATCGCTGAAGGTGGCCGTCGTGCTCTGGGTGTCGTCATGCGAGGTGACGGCGAGGCCGGCCGGAGCGGTGGCGGCGAGGTTGGCGGTTTTGGTGCCTGCGCTTGTCCATGTCGTGCCGTTGGTGGAATACGCGGCGGTGAAAACGTTCCCCTGGCGACTCAGGCGCAGCCACACCGGCGCGCTGATCCCGGTGACTGCGGTGCTGGTGGAAGCTGCACCAGAAGTCGGACGGATTTGAAATCTCAAGCCATTTGATGCGGTGACGACGAGAGCGACATTTGCCGCCGCCGGGTCCACGCTGTCGCGGAAGATGAGGCCCGCCTTGGAGAAGGGATCGATGTCTGCAAGGCTCTCCACCTTCACGACTGCCACTGCGTCGCCCGCCACCGGCATCGTCACGATGCCGCCCTGGTCGGCGGTTCCCCAGAGATCAGTGCCCGCTGCTCGCACGGTGTAGGAGCCCGGCGCGGTGGCCCGCACGGAAAAACGCTCGACCAGCGGACTAAGCTCGGTGAGCGCGAGGCCGGAGCCATCCGCCAAGCCCACGGCGATCTGGCGAGTGGCGGTGCCGGTGTTGCCATCGTTGGCGGTGGCGGTGACGGATAGATCGTAGAGTCCCGCCGCGAGGTCTCCTAACTCGGCATCGCTGGTGGCCGACCAGTCGTAGGGCGCGATGTTTTCCTGATGCATCAGGACGCCGTTGACGGAGAGTTTCAGGTTGGAAATGGTGCCGCCCGTGGCGCTGGCGTTGACCGTGAGGTTGTTTCCTTGGACGAAAGTCGCGCCCTCCGCCGGGGTGTTGATCGTGACGGCCAGCGGCACGGGTGCAACGGTCGCGCCCCAAGCTCCGGCCCGGGTGAGTGCCATCGCATTCGGCGCGGTGGTGTCGTTGTTCCCGCGGTTCACAAAGCGCACATAGCGGGCACTCCGCGCGACGCTGAAGAGGAAGTCCTCGTTCCATTTGGTGGCGCCGTTGGTCTGCACATCCGAGAGCACGGTGGTGAAGTCCGTGCCGTCCGTGGAGACCTGCACGTCGAAACGCTGCCGGCGCGTCACGCCATTATAGACGGCGACCGTCACGCCTTTGACGGTCCTCGTCGTGCCCAGGTCGATCTGCATGTAGTCGTTAATGTTTCCCACCGAGCAACGCGTGGTGAAGAGCCCATCTTCGTCCACGAGGTTCGAGGCCGGGAAGCCGGACTGGGCGTTTGGCGCGCTCGCGGTGAGGCCCTTGAAGAACGGCTGGTCGGGGTGCCAGCCGAGCGAGCGGGCCTCGTGGAGCGCGAGGAGGTTGTTCGCCGAGTTGCCGCCGTTGACAATGCGCAGGTAGCGGGCGGTGACTTCGGGGAAATAGAAGTCCTCGAGGCCCGCGCTGTTGCCGGAACTCACGGCGTTGGTCCGCCGGTTCGTCCAGGTCGTGCCGTTCGTCGAAGTCTGCACCGTGAAGGTGTGGTTCCGCTGGTCGCCGAGGTAGAAGGCGAGGCCGACGCCGCTGACGGGCCGGTCCTGGCCAAAGTCGAACTGGTAGTATTGTCCGATCCGGTCGATGGAGCCGTAGTTGCCGGTGAGGTCGCCGTCGATGAGATACTGGGGATTGCGATTCGAGTCGGTGGAGTTCGTCGTCGCGGAGCTCACCGGAAAACCTTCCTCGAACTCGGCGAGGCGCAGGGCGGTGTAGTTGCCGGAGGAGGCGCGTTTTTCATCACCTAGCGGAGTGAAGGGATTGCTGTCGCGGTTGCTGTCGTATTGGTGGGGTGTCCAGTCGGTCACGCGGGCGCCCCGTGCGATGAGGTCGGCGACGTAACTGCGCGTATCGTCGTAGAACCAACCGGTGTCGCGGGCGTAAATGAGGCAGATGGTGCGCACTTCGTTCGCGTAGGCCCACCCGAGCAGGTCGGCAGTCCATTGGCGATACGGGGCTCCACGGTCGAAGTAATACTGCGGCGGGGCGTCTGTCGCGACGCCGCCTGCGGCGAGGATGTTCGCCCGGAGTAGATTGAACGCCGAACTGGAGAACGGATTGCTAGAGAGATAGCTGTCCGGATAACCATTGGCCGAGGCGATGACGGCGATGGCCGAGCAACGGGCGGCGTAGGCGTTTCGGGCCGCGGTGGTCTCCGCGGTGGGCAGCGACTCGAGGTTATTGATGCAAACGGTGTCGAGCGTGCTATACCACGCTTTGACAAAGGTGTTGTAAAAGCCGTAGGCGCTGGCACCGCTTCCGCCGCCCGCCGTGCTTTCGATGATCGGGGGCGCGGGGAAGAGGCTCACGATGGCCGCGCGTTGGGTGTCGTTCGTCGCGCCCGCGCCGCTCCAGCCGTTGGGATGAATGAACAACTTGCCGCCCTTGGAGCGGAAGTCCGACGTGTTGCCCGGGACGGTGTCGTCGTCGTAGCCGACTTCGAGCACCGATTGGGTGCCACCGGAGCTAATCTCGACGGCGTGGGCCGGGTGAAGGGCGGAGAGTGCAAAGGCTCCCACCACCAGCCTGCGGATCGGCTGATTGAGTGGTTTTTTTGTTTTCATAGGTTTTTGAGGACGGAATTCTGTAGGATCGCCCTCCCGGCGGCCGAGTGCGACCACGGCAGCCAGCAGGGGGAACTGGGCAGATGTTTTCATTTTGGGTTTTGGTTTCTCTGATCGATGCTCTGGCAGTCCCGCTTGCGTCGGCCGGACTTGCCGGCGCTTCAAGGATTGTAGCGGACGCGGAAGAACGCATGTCCGCTGGTCAGCCGGTTTACCGAATGAAACTGGCTTGAGCGCCAACGTAGAAGCCGGAAGCCGCGGGATGGCTTCCGGCTTTGTCGGAATCGCGGATGCGATTTTGGAACTTAGTTCACCGCCCGGAGGCGGCCGAAAAGCTTGGTGCTCGCACCCTTCGGTACGGTCACGGTTACAGTCTGGGTGTTCGGGCTTCCTCCGGTCGGCGTGCCGATCACGACTCCGGCGCCCGGCGTGCCAGGGGAGATGTTCAGCGTTGTCCAGCCGGTTAAGGTAGTGCCGTATTCAAACGTTTGGGTGGTGTCGGCGGTGGAATCCACCAAGCGGGTGAAGGTGAACACAAAGTTTGAACCCGAAGCGTTCAAGGTCGGCAGGATCGCAGCAGGGGACTCGGCGAGCAGCGGTTCGCCGTTGAGGACGTATTCGAGGAGATTGGCAATCCCGTTGAAATTCGGATCCTGCGTCGCGCCGTTGTTCGCTCCGGTAAGGCCCTTGGAGGTGGCCCACGCGGCGTAGCCCGCGGGCACGACGACTCCGACCTGGATGGTGCCGGTGCCGGTGATAAGACCGCCGGAATTGCCCGAACCATAGATGCCATCATCTTGGGGCAGCCCTCCGATAAACAACGCGCCCACCACATCGGTGCCGGAAAAGTTCAGATCAAGTTGGCCGCCGATGAGAAGGGAGACGGAGGAGGCGTCGTTCAGACTCGGACTGGTGAGGCTGAGCGTGCCTTCGGTCACACTGGTGATGCCGCTGTAGGTATTCGCTCCGGAAAACGTCTGCGTGCCGGATCCCACCTTGGTCACCCCGCCCGTGCCGCTGATGGCACCGGAATAAATCGTGTTTGCAGCGCCGCCGACAGTCAGCGTGCCGGAGCCGAGGGTTACGTTGCCCCCGATCGTTCCGCCGCCCGCGAGCGAACTGACGGTCGTGCTCGTGTTATTCAGGTCGAGAGTTGCGCTGGCTACGTTCGCCAGGGTCACCGTTGCGCCTGTCCCAAAGGCCGAGGACGAGCCCGCACGGAGAATGCCTGAGTTCACCTGCGTCGGCCCGGTGTAACCATTATTTCCGCTCAACACCAATGTCCCCGCGCCAGCTTTTGTCAGGGCGATGTTGACTCCGGGGGCGGTCCCATTAGTGATCAGGCGAGCATCGGCGCCGATCCGGCCGGTGTAGGTATTGGTCGTGCCGGCGGCAATGTCGAGTGTCAGCGTCGCCCCCGTTGCGTTTGAGTTGACGACGGCAGTATTGGCTACCGTGCCAGTGGCGAGCAAGCCCGAGAGACCTTGGTTCTGACCGTTGAGATCAAGTTGGGCGTTGGTGGTGCCTCCGTTTAGAGTCAGCGTTGTCGTCATCGGTAAACGATCAACTCCGTCGGAAAGTTGGATCGACATCCCTCCACCGCCGGAAGTGATTGTCGTGCTGCCGGTATAAGTGTTCGCGTTGGAAAGCACCAGAAAGTGCGACTGTTGCGCGCCGCCACCGGTCGCGACCAGATTGCCCGTGCCGCTGACCACCCCGCTCAGAGTCAACCGGTCGCGGATCGGGGAAAAACTGAAAGTGTTGGTTCCCGTCAAGTTCACTGATCCGGGGAAGGTCGCTCTATTTAGGTTCGCTCCGTTCATGTTCAGGGTGGCGCTGGTGAGGTTGAGCGCGAACTCAGGCAGCAGCAGCGCTTGCGTTTGAGCATCACCGGAAGAGGTGGTGAGTCTGAAAGTCCCACTGTTCACGTTGACCGTCGCGCCGGCGGGGACGGCGTCGAAACTAGTTGCGCCCGCTGCTGGATTCAGCGCCAACGTCGCTCCGGGAGCGACGTTGAAAGTGCTGAAAGCCGTCGTATTCTGAAGGATGGTCGTCCCTTGATTGGCGTTCAGCGCGCCGGTCATCTCGTTGAAGGCGGAAAGCGTCAGCTGGCCGGATCCGCTTTTCGTCAAACCGCCCATTCCGCTGAGGACCGCGCTAATAACGGGGCTTGATATGCCTGTGCCACTGGTGGGATTGACCGTGAGGACCGCCTCGTTGCTCCCAAAGCCCAATTTGCCCGCACCTGAAATGACCCCCTTGTTAGCTCCCGTGGCACCGGAGAACAGCACCGCGCCGCTCGTGTTGGTCAGCGTTGTCTCAAGCGGAATATCCAAGACCGGTGCGGTCACCCCGCCCTCAAGCACGAGCGAATTGATGGTATCGTTCGTGCCGCTCGTGCCTTCGGTGATAAGAATATTTTCGCCCGCCGTCGTCCCGTTGAAAGTGAACTCGTCCTCAAGGTTTAAGGGCCGCAAGCCCGTGGTCGCGTTGTAGGTCACGAAGGTGTTGGCCAAGCCAGTTACCGTGCCCGCTCCTCCCGTGGCCGAAGTCGTTTCCCCCACCAGGAATGGCACGATATGGGTATTCGTCGCCGCACTGTTAATGCCCGTGCTCAGTGCCGCCGTGGTCCCCACCAGAGTCGGCGGTGTGGTGACGATGATGCGTTGAAGGTCGCTCGTGGAATCGAAACCGAGGTCTGTGCCATTGACAAGTGCTACCACGCCGCCCGCGTTGCGCGTGAGACTGGCCAAGGTGAGTGTGGCGATGTTCGTGGGAGTGCCGGCCATGCCGATCCGGGCTTGCCCACCGGCACCGAGCGTCACCGGACCGATCGTTTCCGTGGAAGCACCCGCGTCACTGCCGATGTAATTGAAAAAGCCGCCGCCGTTGAGCAAAAATCCCTGTGTGTCAGCAATGCGGTTGTTGTTGTTGCCGCCCGCCGCCGTCGTGTTGTTCAGCCGGAACTCGCCACCGCCGAGCGTGATCGGCGTGGCCGATGCGCTCAGGCTGCTGGGGGCGCCTGACAGCAGCAATACGCCGCCATTGACCGTGGTAGGACCGGTGTAGGTGCTGACGCCCGACAACGTCGCCGTGCCGCTTCCTATTTTTGTCAGGCCAAGCGCTCCGCCGGTGTTCTGGATCGTTCCGGAAAAGGTCGCGGTTCCGTTGTTGGATCCCAAAGTCAGGATCGCGGGTCCCGCAGCGGAATTATCGACCGTGCCAGTCGCGCCCGCAAGATTGTTGATCGTTTCGCTCAGCCCACTGAGATCAAACGTTCCCCCGGCGAGGGTCACGGTGCCGTTGTTGAAGATTTGATCACCGCCGGTTCCGCCGAGTTTCGCCACGCCGCCTGCATTGACTGTCACCCCGGTGGTCCCGACCACATGGACGGTTTCAGTGCTCGCTTTTGCCAGGATCGCCGTCGCTCCGCTGTTGACGATCATGGAGAATCCGTTGTTGTCGTCAACGCCACCGAAAGTGACTGTGCCAGCGTTGCTGATGTTGACGGATGCGCCGGTCAATTTGGCGTTGATCGTGCTGGAGGTTCCGAGCACACCCGTGTTAACCACTTTGATTCCACCGAAAGTGAGCACGTGCGTGGTATTGGTGCTGCGCTCGAGCGTGTAGCCGGAGGTGGAAAACGTCACCGTGTCCACGTTTATGGCGGCACCCGTGGTCACAGTGCCGGCGGTTCCGGAGAATACCGCGGAGTTGGGAGTCCCAGCGTTATTGGTCCAGACCACATCGGAAGCTCCATTGTCCCATCGAGCGCTGGTGGTGTCCCAAGTGCCAGTGCCTCCAAGCGTGCCGTTGTTGAACAGGCCATCCGCATCCCAAGTCAAGGTGCCGGCGTGGATGCCCGCGGTCGCCACAAAAGTCGCTAGCGAGGCGGTGAAGAAGTGGCCGGAAGGGCGCGAAGAGTTTTTACGGGGTTTCATGGTGGGTTCTTTGTAGAAGTGAGGCCGAGGATGTTGACGTGGAACGATGGATTGATGGATCTCGGAATGGTCTGAACGAACGATGTTCCGATTCACCTAACGGATGTGTCGTTCGACAGGAGCCTCGCCGCTAATTGGGTTGTAGCGGGATTCGATGCGGGTTTTTGAGGCAGGCCTCCGTGAAGATAGCAGCGTCGGAGGTTACGAACATCCCGTGTTCACGGGAATCCGGCAGGTATTTCGAGCGGCAAGGCCAGGAGCGTCTCGAATCCCGAGAGGGGTGCCCGGGTCCGGATTGCGGCGCCCCACGCCGCTCACGGTTCGTAGCGCACGCGGAAGAAGGCGGCTTCCCCGACGAACGGGAAGCTTGCTTCGTAGGTGGCGGCGTTTCCGAGGTCCTGTAACAGCTCGATGCTGGTGGGGGAGACGGACGGCCAGTCCGTCAGATTGATGGAATGTTGGAAAACACGCGTCACGCCGCCGAGGTCCTTGCGCTGGCGGAACTGGAGGCGGAAGGACGGGAGATCGTTCTTTGTGCCTTTGACGCGGTTTAGGTTCCGGTCGTCGAGATGGGGGTTTAGGTCCGTGACGAATTCGTGGAAATTGGTGAGGCCGTCGTGGTCGGGATCCGCGTCGTCGCCGGAGATGGCGGGGTTAGAGAGATCGGCGGGTGAAAAGATGAGGGCACGCCAGCCGGGCAGGGAGTTGGCGGATTTTAAACGAAGATCGCTGAAGGTGGCCGTCGTGCTCTGGGTGTCGTCATGCGAGGTGACGGCGAGGCCGACCGGGGCAGTGGCGGCGAGAGTGGCGGTTTTGGTGCCTGCGCTTGTCCATGTCGTGCCGTTGGTGGAATATGCGGCGGTGAAAACGTTCCCTTGGCGACTCAGGCGCAGCCACACCGGCGCGCTGATCCCGGTCCCTGCGGTGCTGGTGGAAGCGGCACCAGAAGTCGGACGGATTTGAAATCTCAAGCCATTTGCTGCGGTGACGACGAGAGCGACATTTGCCGCCGCCGGGTCCAGGCTGTCGCGGAAGGTGAGTCCCGCCTTGGAAAAGGGATCGATGTTTGCAAGGCTCTCCACATTTACCACGGCCACGGCGTCCCCGCTCAGCGGTTTGGTCACGATTCCGCCTTGGTCAGAGGCTCCCCAAAGATCCGTGCCTGCGGCTTGCACGGAATACGCGCCGGGCCCGGTGGCGCGCACCTTGAAATGCTCTATCAAGGGACCGATTTCGGTGAGCGCGAGGCCGGAGCCATCTGCCAGACCCACGGCGATCTGGCGCGTGGTTTTGCCATGGTTGCCACTACTGGAGATGGCGGCGGCGGAGATATCGTAAAGACCCGCAGCGAGGTCACCGAGCGCGACATCGCTGGTGGGCGACCAGTCATACGGCGCGCCGTTTTCCTGGTGCATCGTGACGCCGTTGACGGATAGATTGAAGTGGGAAATCGTGCCGCCGATGGCGCTCGTGTTCACCGTCAGATTGTTTCCCTGCACGAGATTGGCGTTGGCGGCCGGCGTGTTGATGGTGACGCTCAGCGGCGCGGGATCGACCGGCAGGGGATTCAGCGGACCGGCATCCACCGTGAATTTCTCCGAGGAACCGACCGTGGTCTTGTCGCACTTGAGCGGATCGGCTCCGGCGGTGGGAGTGGTGACGTAGAGATTACTGCTGCTGTCGAGCAGCGAGATCGTGGCGTCCGCATTGAGGCGGACGCGGAATTTCTCTGTGTTTCCGATGCTGGCCTTGTCCGCCTTCATGGTGGTTTGCCCGCCGCCGCTGGAGACAAACAAGTCATTCGCGGTCGCCTTCAACGCGATCTGTCCCTTGCCCGCATCGATCACGAGGAATTTCTCGCCGTCGCCGGCGGTGCTCTGGCTTGCGATCAGCGGGACGTTCGGATCGACAAGATTGGCGGAAACATATTTGCCGTTCGAGTAGGCCTTGAGCGTGATGGTCTTGCCGACAAGGATGGCCCGCTCGGCGAAGACGCGGGCGGTGTACATCATGGTGTCGATGTCGTTCTCGCTGCCGATGGGGAGGCCCTGAGAAACGCTGCTATTGTAGCAGTTGAAAGCAAGGATCTGCGGGAACGCGCCCCGCTTGGCGAGATCCTCGAGGTATTCGCCCGTTTTCTGGTAGAACTGGGTGCCGGAATAGTTCTGAGGAAAGATGATGACGATGGAGACGAGTCCGTTGTCATTGGCCCAGCGGATTTCGTCAGCGACGTATTGTCGGTAGTTGGCATTCCGGCTGAAGTAGAACTCCGGGGGGGCATCGGTGCACATGGTGCCTCCGAGGATCGCCGTGTTGCGTCGGATCGCGAACTTCGGATCCGTGGCCCAAGGGTAAAGCTCTGGGTGGGGCTCGCCGTTGGGAGAATAGATCGGCGAGAAAGTCGACGTGTTGTAGGGATGGAGGCTGCTTTTGAGGAGGTTCGGGTAGGATGGGTCGGACCATCGGTCGACGAAGTTGATCACGATGTACCTGGCGGATGACCAGTAGCCGGGGCCTTTGAAGAGCCGTTGCATGTCGTCGGCCGGCGTCAGGTAGTCGTTGGTGCCCACGGCGGATTCGAGGATGAAGTCCTTGCCACCGAAGCGGGAATAGATGCCGTTGCGGATCGGGGTCGAACTCAACGACCAGCCGAGCGAGTGACAGTAGTACTTGCCGCCGGCCGCGCGGAACCTGGCCGACGAGGCAGGATTGGCGAGGTCCCGGTTGTCCATGTAAGCGGCCGCGGAGGAGCCGCCCGTGCCGTCGGTCGAGGTGGTGCCACCGGCATAGACCTGATACTGCGCCCTGGCGGTAAGGGAGAGAGCGAAGGAGGCGAGGACCGCCAGGGCGTGGAGAAGAATTTTCACTGAGTGGGTCCCGGGTAAAGCACGCGGAAGAACCCGCCTTCGCCGGTGAGGGGGAAGCGTGCTTCGTAGATCGCGGCGTTTCCGAGATCCTGAAGCACATCCACGCTCGAGGGCACCACCTCCGGCCAGTCCGAAAGATCAGTCGATTGCTGGAAAACGCGGGGCGCGCCGCCGAGGTCTTTGCGCTGGCGGAATTGAAGGGTGAATGTCGAGAGGCCGTCGGTGGCGCCTTGGACGCGGTTTAGGTTCCGGTCGTCGAGATGGGGGTTTAGGTCCGTGACGAATTCGTGGAAATTGGTGAGGCCGTCGTGGTCGGGATCCGCGTCGTCGCCGGAGATGGCGGGGTTAGAGAGATCGGCGGGTGAAAAGGTGAGGGCGCGCCAACCAGCCAGGGAGTTGACGGTTTCCAGACGGAAGCCGCTGAAGGTGGCGGTCGTGCTGAGGGCGGCGTTGTGGGAGGTGACCGCGAGGCCGGCTTGGGCGGTCGCGGCGACGGTGGCGGTTTTCGTGCCCGCGCTCGTCCAGGTCGTGCCGTTGGCGGAGAATGCGGCGGTGAAGTTGTTTCCCTGTCGGGTCAGGCGCAGCCACACGGGGGCGGTGATGCCGCCGAACGCTGTGTAGGTGGTGGCGGCTCCGATGGTTGGACGGACCTGGAAGCTCACGCCGTTGGCTGCGGAGAGGATGAAGGCGACGTTCGCTGCGTTGCTCGCCGTGCCGTCGCGAAAGGTCAGGCCAGCCTTGGCCCAGACGTTGGTGTTTGCGAGACTCTCCACTTTGACGATTGCCACGGAGTCGCCAGTTATTGGTCGGGTGACCAGGCCGCCCTGATCCGAGCTTCCCCACAAGTCGGTCCCTGCGGCGCGCACTGAATAGGCAGCCAGCGCGGTATTGCGCACGGTGAAATGCTCGAACAGCGGGCCGAGTTCGGTGAGCTGGAGGCCGGAGCCGTCGGCCAGACCCACTGCAATCTGGCGGGTGGCAGTGCTGGTGTTGCCACCGCTGGCGGTGGCTGTGACGGAGAGATCGTGAAGGCCTGCCGACAGGTCGCCGAGCGCGGCATCGCTGGCCGCCGACCAGTCGTAGGGCGCGGTGTTTTCCTGATGCATCAGGACTCCGTTGACTGAAAGCTTGAGGTTGGAAACGGTGCCGCCGGTGGCGCTGGCGTTCACTGTGAGATTATTACCCTGAACCAGACTGGCGCCTTCCGCTGGCGTGTTGATCGTGACCACCAGCGGCACGGTTGCGGTGCCGGATCCCACGCCGGACGCGGGACCGGTAACTCCCAGTCGCTCGCCCAACACCTTGTAATAATACGGGGTGCCGCTACTCAGTCCGGTGTCGGTGAACGTGGTGGCCTCCACTCCGGTGGCGATGGTCGTGTAAGTTCCGCCGGAGGAGGTGGCGCGCTGGACCTGATAGCTCGAGGCCTCCCACGAGGGAGACCATTCCAATGTCAATTGCCCGCTGCCGGACGTGACCGCGGGCATGCCCGGCGTGGCCAGGGTGGCTCCGAAGGATGTCTGGCTGAAATTCGCCTGGCTGACGGTGCGATATTGGCGCGGAGTGAAGGCAATACTGCCGTAGATGGTGCCACCAAGATCGACCGTGGTGGATTCCACGGCGGTCCACGACGTGCCGTTGGTCGAATAGGAGGCGGTGTGGGTTGTGCCGTTGCGTTCCAAGCGCAGCCAGACGGGCACGGCGATGTTCGGAATCGTTTTCACCGTCGTGGGACTGCCGTTGCCGGTTGCGCGCACTTGGTAAAGGAGCCCGGAGGTGCCGTTCGCGTTCACCGTGAGCAGCGTCATCGGGTTGCCGCCCGGCCGCCCGGCCGTGCCACGGAACATCAAGCCCGCCTTTCCCCCCGAGTTCTGAAAGCTGTCCACCCGCGTCACCAGAGTCGTCGTCCCGGAAATGGTCCGGCTCAGGATGGCTCCTTCGTCGAGATACGCCTGGAAATCCCGCCCCGCGCCGGTCAGCACGTAACTCCCCGGCCCGGTCGCCCGGCTGGTTTGATAAATTCTTTCGTCGGAATGGGTTTCACGCGAACTCAGGCCGCTGCCGCTGGGCAGGTTGATATTGACGCGCTGCACCTCGGTGCCGATGCGTCCCAGCGCATCGGTCGCGATCGCGGAAAAATAGTAACTGCCCGACGGCAGATCGGCCAGCAGGGAGGAATCGGCGGCGTTCCACGTGTAAGGCGCGGCCGTTTTGCGGGCGATGAGGTGGTCGTCGAGGTAGAGGTCCACCGATGAGATTGCCGTGGAGCTCGCGCCCACGGCGGTAACGGTCACGCTGAGGTCCGTGCTCTGCGGCAGCGCGGCCGGCGGGGTGACCGAACTCAAACTCGTGAACGTGACGACCGGTGGTGGATTCTCCTGCCGATACGCCAACTGCGCGGAGTAAATGTCCTGCGGGCTCAGGTTGGCCGGCGTTATTTTCTCGTGCCAATAGTCGGTCAGGGGCCCGGTCCACAGGTTGCCGAAGGCACCGGTCCACTGCATTGCGGTGGCGTCCGCCGTCTTGGTGCCGACTGACACCGTGCGCAGCCACTTCGCCACGGGCTGATTCGCTGCGGAGCGGATGTTCCAGTAAACCGTGCCCATCGTCGTGCCGGTGCTGGCGGAGTTCTCCGGCTCGGTCACCGTGGCATTGCTGGTATACGGATTGCCTGTGCCGCAATCGATGTCCGAGTACAGGTTACGCACCGGATCTTCGGCACCGATGTTCGAGTGATTGTCGAGCGCGACGTTTACCCCGCTGCCCGAGGAAAAGACGTTGTCGGTGGCATTCGCCTCCACTGAAAGCTCGTGCAGCAGGTCGCAGTTGAAGCGAAACCCGCGCACAAGGTTGTTATCGCCATAAAGATCGATCCCGTGGTGCCCCGTGCTGCCGTTGGCGGTGCGCCCGGACTCTACGTCGAATTGGGTGTCCAGGATCGAGTTATAAGTCCCGCCGCCGTCGATTCCGTAGTCCACGTTGATCATCCGGATGTTTCGGATCCAGCAATTTGTAGCCCCGGCAAAATCAATTCCATTCTGCCCGATCTCATTAAAATGTCCCGCGTAGGGCGTGGGCGGAAATTTGATCGTCAAGCTCTCGATGCCCTTTTCACTCCCGCCCTGGATCCGGAGAAATCCGCCGCCGAAGCTGTAGTCCCCGCCGTATTCCGCTGTCAGGTTGGTGTTGATCTTGATGATCACGCCGTCCCGGCTTTCCCCGCGCAGCACGGTGTTATTCTTGGAGACGTTGACGTATCCGCTGATCAGATAGTTTCCGTTGGGTATGTGGACGGCCTTGTTGGCCGGGCACGCCGCCAGCGCCGCGTTAAAAGCCGCCGTGCAGTCCGTCGTGCCGTCTCCCACCGCCCCGTGGTCCGTCACGTCCACCCCCGTTGACCAACTCGGGATTTCCTGTTCTCCCGCGCGGTATCCAACTTTCGACCAATCCTTGAGCACCGCCCGATTCCAAGTGGAGCCGTTGTTTCCCCAGATCTGCGAGTATTGCACCGGCACGATGATTTCGCCGACGACGCTCGCGAAAGTGCTGCCGAGGCGGACATTGTCGAAATTCACCGAAGCGGCGGAAGTGGAGCCGGCGACGGTGCTGGTCCCCCCGGCGAAAAGCCGAAGCGCCGAAATCGTGCCCAAGTTCACCGAGGTGTCATCGATGTAGGCGGTGGCCGGTTCGGTGGTGCCTGCGGGATTCAGGTAAAAGCGGACGCGATCCAGATTTCCCGAAGCGTTGAAGGTGATGCGCCCCACGACCAGCGATTGCGTGGCGTTGTAAGCCACGGGAGAGGCTGAGTTGGCGACGCTGAAGCTGTTGAGGTAATTGATGCCGAAATTTCCGCCGGTGCTGAGGGCGGCGTTTGCGTTCGAATTTTGTCCGAAGGCGATCTTCTCCCTCTCCCCGCTCTTCTGGCTGTCCGTGGTGCCGAAAAAGGCGAAATTCGTGGTGCGCCCGGTGTTCAGCGTGTTGAGCGCCGTGTGGTAGCTGAAGTAGAAATCGCCGCTGTCCACGATCTGGCCGAGGTCCCGGAAGGCCAATGCGCTGGACGAGGTGCCGTCGATGACGGCCTGGCCGCCGGTCACGATCGCGCTCGAGGCGGCAGGGGTGAGAGTCACTCCGGTGGAGGTGGAGCTACCCCAGGCGGCGCTGAATCCGTTTCCGCCGCTCGCGGTGTTGGTCTGAAGATTGGCGCCGTCGGAGTAAGCGAAGGAGTCCGAGGCGCTGCCCTGATAGGCGGCCGCGCCGGCCGGATGGAAGTGGAGATGCGCCCAGAGGGTAAAAGCGATGGCGGGTGATCGATACGTTCTCATGGCGGCGGGTTTCCTGGCAGGGTGGGAAGGCCTTTAACGTTTGATTGGACCAGCGGGCGGAGCCACCGTCTTGCGAACCGGACACGGGGAGAATGACTTGGATTTCTGGATCCCTGCGGAGGGAGAGCGCTGGGGGCATCCAGGGATTCGCAGAGCGGCTCCGGCGAAAGCAGGTTGTTTAAATCCGATGATCGCGATTTCCGAATCCTCGCGCCACTCCCGTGTTCACGTGGCTCTCAGCGCCTCCTCACGCCGGGTGGCAGATCGATCTTGGATTCAATGCTGCCATCCTCCTTTCGTTCGTGGCGCACGCGGATGACGCCCTTGGGCGTCGGGTAGGTTCCCTCCGCCCATGCGAGAGGACCGAGTTGAGGGCGGATGTGGACCTCCGAGAATCCGGGCGAAGCGGGCTCGATGCCCAGCACTTGTCGGCTCAGCCAAGCGGCGGGACCACCGGCCCAGCCATGGCAAAGGCTGTGCCGGAAGCCGAGATAGCAATGCGCGCCGAAATCACCGTGGAGATCCTTTTTCCCCGCGGGAACTGGTCCGTCGATGCGGCCGGCGTTCTCGGTCCACGCGAGATCGAAGTCCTCCCAGAAGGTTGTAGCGCCATGATCCAGCATGCCACCCCAGTACTTGGAGATGAAATCGATGGCGGTGTCGATGTCGCCGGATTTGGCGAGGGCGTTGAGGACGTAGAACCCATAGAAGGTGCTGAGGTCGGCCGGGCCGTTCCTCTTGAGTGTCTGTTCCGCCACTTGGTTGGCATCGAGAAGACCGGCAAGCGCCAGTAGCGCGGCGGGCGACTTCCGGCCGGAGGCTTCCGGTTGGTGTTTCCGCAGTCGCGCGGCGGTCTCGCTGCAAAGTGCGGCCGACTCCGCGTCGCCTAACAAACTCATGATTCTGGCACCCGAATCCATGGTGAGGACCATCATCGCCTGCAAGCCCTCATGGACCGCCGTTTTGTTCTCAAACGTCGGCCAGTCGAGGAACCGCATGCCATCGAGCGTCTCGCGTCCATCGGCATCAACGTAGGTCGTCAGCCGCCTCAGCAGCTGATCCAGGTAATCCTGTTGCTGCTTCAAGTAGGCGAGGTCGCCGTGGTGCCGATGCCATTCTTCGTGAATGAGGACCCACCACATCGAGTAGGAGCTGATGCCGTTCATCCACTCCGTCACCGGCGTGCGGTCGCGGATGAGGTCGAGGCTTTTGGGCACTACCTCGTTGGCACCGAACACCGCGTTGATCACGCTGACTTCGGGATGCATGTCGCCGAGCCAGACGAGGCGGTCGCGCTTGATGCCGTCCCACAGGTACTCCTGCATGTTGAGGTGCACCGTGTAAGCGGCGGTCTGCCAGATTCGGTTGAGGCGTTCGTCCGAGCAACGAAAGGAACCGAGATACGGGATGTCGCGAAGCGTGAGGATGGCGTGGATCTCGCCGAGCAAGAGCGGGATCTTGGGATCCACGTTGTCGAGACGTACGAAGCGAAATGCGCTCGGGCCGATGCTGGTCTTTCCGAGCCATGGGAGCTTGACCGTCTGGTCTCGCAGGGCGTGGTCGTTCTGTGCTCCGCGAGCTCCGAGTTCCGCCATGCTTTCGGTAAACGATTCACCAAATCGGACCCGCACCGAGGGCATGTCCTTGCCCTGCGTCATCGTGGTGAACAGCTCAACCGAGCCGCTGATTTCCGCGCCGAAGTCGATGACGATCCCCGCCCCAGGATTGAGAACCAGCGGCGGGGCCACTTCTGTCAGCATTGCCTGCCCTGACTTGGGCTGGAAAAGGTTGTCCGGGTTCTCCACCCCACTCTCCGATTTCCAAGCGATGCGCGTTGGAGCGACGACGAAGGAAGCTATGCCCGTCTTTTCCGCCCGTCCCTCAAGTTCCGGCGGCAGCGCGAAGGCGGTGGACGCGCACAACAAAAGAAAGCTTGGGATTTTCATTGGATGAAGTGGCCCAAAGCCTGACCGCAAGCCAGCTTCCGAGGCAGTCAAATCCTGCCCGTAAATACGGGAGGGGCGGAGGGAGACCGGCTGGCGACGCGGGGCGGGCCGCAACGAAGGCATTCAAGATTTTTCGCCGGCGACGCTGACGCTGCGGAACTCCGCGGGATCGTCTAGGGAACCGAAGCCGAGCCGACAGGCGAGAAAGGAGGGGTCGTCGGCCATTATGAAGGGAACGGACAAGTGTCGGCATGCGCGGCGATAGCGCCGGTGGCTGCGTGGGCGTTTCAGGAAAGCAGAACGGCCATGAGCGCGGGACGCAGAGCATATCGCAAGTGCGGCGCACGCCATGTCCGGTGGTGGCGCGGATGCCGTCGATCATGGCGCGGAGTCCGGCTGGGGTTTGGTGCGGAGGATGATCACGGCCATTTTCAAAAATGTCTTTGTTCACTCGCAACGGGGCAACTTCGCGGCGCAGCGCCCGCAGTTCGTCCGCTGCGTCCCACTTGCCTTCGGCTCGCGGTCGTCCGCTCCCGACCTGCGAGCGCTCCGAGGCCTGCTTCCAGGAGTAGAGGGGTTTGGTGCTGATGCCGAGATCTCCGCCGAGTTCGGCGACCGGTCGGCCGGTTTCAAGCAGCTCTACGGACTGGGCATTGAATTCGGCGGTGTAGCGCCGACGGTCTTCGGATTCATAGGGTGGGGTTCTGGAGGTTCGAGGTCTAGAAATCCAGCTCACCTCACGACAGGCTGCTAGAGGTCGGGCCCGAGCTTACGAACGCGATCGACATCAAGTAGTTCGTGAATCTGGCGGACATTGAACCGCTGCTTGACCAACGACTTCACACCCCTTTGACCCGACAAGCGCTAAAGGCTACTCCTTGCTCCGAGAGACTCTCCGGAACAGGAAAGGCGGGGACGCAGTCAGTTCTTGATCACCCGCAAGCGCATGAAGCCGGTCTCCGCGTCCTCTACCGGCACCTCGTGAAACCATGTGAAGATCTCGTGCTCGCCATCGGATACCGGGAGGCCCGCTTGGATCGCATTGTTCGCAGCCCCCGGTGCCGAGAGACCGGCCAAGGTCGCAGAGGATTCGGGCGTGATTGTGATGAACGGCCGGCTCTTGCGGACCCGGACCTGGATGCGGAGGTAGGTCTTGGCCGGATCGGGCGCTCCCTCGAGCTGGGTCCCCGGAATCCGTTGGCCCTGCGGGAGGTCGCCGGCGCTCGAACGCAGCGGGTCGGAGGAGAACAAATATTCAAGAAGATTGGCGACGCCATCTGCGTCGGGATCATCGACGGGATCGCCCTGACCGACCGGGAAGCTGATCCCCGCGGCCCAGCCTTCGAAGGAAGAATCCGGCACCGCCACGGCTGCGGCCGGCACGGCGAGATCCTTGACCTCGGCCGCCGACAGCGCGCGGTTGAAGACGCGGAAGTCGTCGATCAGCCCGTTGAAGTACGGATCGGCGAATTGGCTTTTGCCGAGGTAGTTCAAAGTCGGATTGAACGCCGAGGGATCGACGGTGATCGTTGTCTCGGAATCCACGGCGGCTCCATTGACGTAGAGCGTCCCGGTATCGCCATTCAGCGTCACCGCCACATGGGTCCATTCCCCCGTCACCAGCGGCGTGGTCTCCAAAATCTTCTCGGCTCCCACGGCGTTGCCATTGATCGAAATGGTGAACCGCAAGGTGTTCCCCCCCGACTTGGGAGTCATCAACATGTACTGGGACGTGTTGTTCCCGAAATCAAAGATACGCTGCCAGTTGCTTCCGCCATTCCAGCGGACGCGGGCGGCGACGGTAACGTCGTTAACCCCGCTGACGATGTTATTACGAAGCCGCAGGTGGTCGTCGGTGCCGTCGAGGCGGATCGCGCGGTCTAACACCCCGTGATCGTACACCGCGACGCCGTTGTTGATGCCGGCGGTTCCGCCCGTCTGGTCGGTCGTGGCATTGTGGAATTGGTAGTGGGCCAGCAAATCGGCGGGGCCGGGCACGTTAATGTTCACCGCGGCATCGTCCGCCAAGCCGGTGGGGTCGGTTACTCGTAAGACTAAGCGATTCATCCCCGCGTCGGCGGCGGAAGGCACGCCAGAGATCCGGCCGTTCGCTGCGACGCTCAGCCAGCGCGGGCCGGCGACCTTGCTGTAGATCAGAGTGCTGCCTGCATCTGGATCGGTCGCGACACCGGTGAGGAACTGCTCGTAAGGCTGGCCGACGGCCGCGGCGGGCTGGCTGAGCGGATCGGTGGTGAAGACCGGGGCTTGGCCGTTCATCGCCGCCGTGATTTCCGTGGTGGACAGCGCGCGGTTGAAGACGTGGAACTCGTCCACCCGGCCGTTGAAAAGCGGATCGGCGAACTGGCTTTTCCCGATGAAATTCGACACCGGTTGGATGTCGGAAGGCTTGAGAGCGGTGGCGACGGAAGAGACCTGGAGCCCGTTCACGTAAAGCCTGGCGAAGCCTCCGCCGATCGTCGCCGCGACGTGGATCCACCCGCTGCCGAGCGTGGCGGTGTCGGTCGATTGCTCAACGCCGCCGTGTCGGATGAGGAAAACCATGCGATTGCCCCCCGATTTCGGAGAAAGGAACAGGTGGGATTCCTGGCCGTTGCCGAAGTCGAAAATACGCTGCCAGTTTCCGCCGCCGTCCCAGTTTACCCAGGTGGCCACGGTGATTTCATCGTGGCTGGCGACGCCCGCGGGCAAGCTGACGAAGTCGTCGGTGCCGTCGAGGTCGATCCCCGGCCCGCGTTTCCCGGTGACATAGGCGGGTCCGCCGGTCGCGGTGCCGTGGGCGGTGCCGGCGGTGGCCTGCGTGTTCGACTGGAAGCCGTAGCGCGCCACTAGGCCGGGCGCTTCCTTCACCCGGATTTGCAACACGCTGGTATCAATGGTGCCGGCTCCCGTGGTGGCGCGGACGAGGAAGGAATTCATCCCGGTGTCGGCGAGTCCGGGCACCCCGGTCAAGCTGCCGTCGGCGGCAACGGCAAGCCAGGCCGGACCGCTGAACTTACTGAACGTGACCGGGCCGCCGGTGACGTTGGCGTCCAGCGAACCGGTGTAGGGTTGGCCCGGCGCCGCGTCAGTTTTCACCAGCGGATCCGCGGTGAACTGCGGCTGCGTGCTGGAATGAATGGCGGCGATCTGGGCTTCAGTGAGCGCGGTGGTCAAGAAGCGCAGGTCGTCAATGCGGCCGCTGAATAGCGCGTCTGCGGCATGCTGGCTTTTCCCAAGATAGTTGAGCGTAGTCCCGAGGTCGCCGGGATTGATGTCCATTGCAGTATTAGTCGCGACCGGAACACCGTTGATGAAGAGCTTGCCGGTGGTCCCGCCGATGGTCACGGCGACATGGGTCCAGACGTTCGGAGTCAGCGCTATGGGGTGGTTGAGCTGCTGCTCGGCACCACCGTTCTTGATGGCGAAGCGGACGCTGCTACCGGTGCCGTTGGGCGACAGGAACAGGTATTTGTCGGTGCCCGTCCCGAAGTCGAAGACTCGCTGCCAGTTGCCGCTGTCGCCGCTCCAACGCACCCACGCCGCGAAGGTGAAGTCAGTGCTATCGCCCAGCCGCGGGGGAAGCCGCAGGTAGGAGTCCGATCCATCGAGCACGAGGGCCTGACCCGACTTTCCGGTGTCGAACGAGGCAGCTCCGATGACCGTGCCTTCGTTCCCGTTGCCCGACGAATCCCGCAGATCTCCTTCAAAAACGTAATGGGCCGCCCCGCCGGCTCCCGTGTCGGGAACCTCATGGCCTTGGGAAAGGGGCGAAAGCGTGTTTCGATACCGAACCCCGGCCGGAAGTGTGGAGCCGTCGTCCCAGACGATCCGGCGGTTGTAGGGCTCGGGCTCCGGACCATAATCCCAACTGTAGACCGAGTAGCGCTCCACGAAGGACGACCAGCCGTTCATCATGTCGATGAACTGGCCGATCTTGGTGGCATTCTCTTCCATGGTTGGTTTGCAGCAGGTCCAACTCGCCCCGTTATTGAACTCCGTCAGCCAAACGGGGCGACCGGTCCGCTGGTGAATGTCCCTCAGCAGGACGTGGAGGTCCCAATCGGTCTTGTTGGCCGAGTAGAAATGCACCGGCACAAAATCCACTCGGTAGCCCAAGGCGGTGGCGCGATCCATGAACTCGTAGAGCCATGCCAAGCCGCCTTCGGTCACCACCGGAGATCCGAGACGAAGGCCGGACTTCATCAACTCGGGCCACTGGGCAAGTGCTTGGTCCACCGTTTGCGGCGTCTGGGCCGGATCCCACGTGTTGTCCGGCTCATTGTAGCCTAACAGATGAGTGACATTCCGTTTGGCGTTGATCACGTCAAAGCCGGGCCACCACGGGCCGTGACGCATGGGGACATACTCGGAGTCCAAGCCGTTGCTATCGGCCTCCGCGCCCCAGTCGTAGTGCCACATGTGATTTACGTTGCGGCCGCTGTGGCTGCTCCCCGCCCAACCCTTCTTGCCCACCCAGCGCCACGGAAAGATCCGCACGTAGCGGATCTGGTTATCCAGGTTTCCAGGAAGGGTGCCTAGTTCGATGTCGGCGTCTTGGGCGATGTAAACCTTGCTGGCTCCCAAGCCGTTCTCCTGCTGGGCTACGGTCGCCATGTAGCCTCGTTTCAGGCGGAAGGAGCTGACGGCGGTCTTCAGGGTCCCCAGATTCGCATCGTTGTAGTAGGTATAGAGATTCAGCTTCTTGGAGTTTCCGGCGTACGACTTGCCGTCAAAAACCTCCATTGGGGTGAAGTTCGGTCCGTGCGGGATGACCACGGTGCCGTTTTCGAACTGCACCACCCGCGCGTTTTGATTGATTGCTGCCACCGCCCCGTTCACCCGGACACGCCCGAGGAAAGTCGCTGCCACTTGAGATGGCCTGAAGGCGCTCATAAAGAGCCACGAGTCCGAGGAATTAAGATGGATCGTGCAACCTGGAAGCGGATCTTCCGCACCGCTGACATGCAGTTCCGACTTGCCCGTCAGGGTGACCGTGGTGCCGGACACGAGCGCGCTCGTCCGATGGACGTTGTTGGCGAGATTCAAGGTTTGCCCCACACAGACGAGCGAAGTCAGCGAGAGCAGGACCAAGACGCGGAGCGCGGCACCGCGGCAGCGGAATGGGAGTTCAGCGATCATTCCTAAGGTTAGAAAAAGGCGCAGGCATTCGGATCTGGCGGCGGGATCGGAACGTGCCAGGACGGCGCATCGAACAGGGCGGGAAGAAGATTGGCCCCCTCATGGCGACATGCAAATATATTTACATATTTTTAAATACGCCACGGCTGGCAAGGCGACCCGAACAGGCGCGTCCCGGCCGCATGCTGGCGGCGGCGGCCGGGGAGATCTCCCAGCGCTGCTCTTCCGGGTCGAAGGTGATCTCGGTCGCCCGGACGACGCGAAGCCGTCCAAGCGCACGGAGATCGACGACCTCGGTGTACAGGCAATCGATGCCTCCCTGTGGATCAAAGCGGATCGTGGTGCTCATGAGCCGCGGAGTGTTTGTTGTTGCTGGACGGAAAAACCGCGTTGCCGATGCTCGGGCTTCAGAGTCCGGCCGGTGCGCTTTCCGAGTGCTTGCTCGATCTCGCGGGTGGAGGCTTCACAGCCATTGCCTTTGAATCCTTCCGCTTCCACCTGAATGTCACCGGTCGGCGACACCCGGACGAGGATGCGATGGCTCACAGGGAACCTCCTTCCAAGGTGAGCAGGACGCAGCCGTCGGGCTCGATCTGCCGGCTGAAGCGTAGTCCGCGGGTCCTGGCCTCCCGGATCGAATTCTGAACGCCGTAGCTTTGCAGGAGACGGCCGAAGCCGGCACCTACTTCACGTTCGACGTGCCCTCCCCACCAGTCGGTGGTTAGCGCATAGCTTCCACCGTCCCCGGGGGAGGGATCGACGGCGATGTCGTAGGGGCCCTTCAACCGCACCACATGGTGGGCCGTCCGGGTGATCCCCGCATAGCCGCGGCACATGAGTGCAAACTAAAGCTTCCAACCAACGCGGGTGAGAAAGTCAGTCACAAGCAGGGAAACCAGACGGTTGTCGCGGAGTGGACGGATGCTGCTGATCCATTTTCGCCAGGAAATCCTAAGATGATTTGGGTGGATGCCTCAGGAACGCGTTCTCTGGAGGTTATCGACACAAGCGTAGAGCTTGAAGGAGTGGTGCTGGGCCGGCGGGTACCTATAATCGATGCAGGGAAGACGGTTGTCGTGAAGATCAAGTACTGGGACAAGCTTCTGGGGACTCCCGTTCCTCTCGTAAAGACTGCGGAAAACCGCGGGTCGGAGGGCGACGGAGGATGATCTGTTTCAGATGGGGAAGCTCCTCAGGTGACAAGGTGAGTCACAGGTCTCATGTCAGTCGGTGTAGAGGGGACGGCATTAGCGTGCTTGATTCCGCCAATCACCATAGAAACCGCACCCGCAGGGATTCGTTTTGGGGGGACGGGCGGCATGAACTGGTTGGCTACGAGCCCTGACGCACTTCAGGGTGGTGGAGCCTCCGCGGTAAATCGTGCGGGCCAGCCTCCGTCCTTGCCAGTCGTACTTGAAGACGAGCTTGGTTTCCGGGTGGCCGGCTGTTTCTGCTGCCGCGGTTGTTTCCATTTCGACTAGCCGATTCTCAGCGTCCCACGTGTATACCCACCGACCGTCATTTTCAAGGTTGCCGTCCTCGTCGTAAACGGGGGCGAGGGTCGCGGGATCATACCAGAAGTGGCTGGAGTGCTGGCATACCCACTTCCTTGGCGGCGGTGTGAGCCCGGGCGGAGCCGTAAAAGCCCCCTACGTCCGGAAGCGCAAGGCTCTGGTACTCCAGCTCCGCCGCCCGATGAATCAGAATCTCCGGTTGACTCGCCCCGCGGAGAAACGAGAAGGCGGACGTCCCATTGAATTCTGAAAAGTTTGGCAGGGAGCGAGGCACGACCGGTCACCGTGCCCAATTTTTTTAATGTTCAAGCGAACAGATTGATCCGCCTTCCGAATCTCAAAAAACCTCGCCCTTTACTGGGGGCTCACGCGGCTTGGGGTGCGGCCCGGGCCTGCCGGGGTATAGGGGCGGCTTCGCCCCTGTCTGAGCGAGCACCACAGGGTGGTGGAGGGATGGCAATCCGTGCTGGCGAGAACTTCTGTCTTGAATTCAAATTTGAAAACGGAATTTATGAATAGATCTAGTGGCGATGAGTTTCACGGCACTTCCCGACATCGGGCGCTATGGCGCGCCCGACTTGGACAAGGGCCTCGATATTCTGGAGTCCTTGTTGCGAAAGATGGCACCGCGCTTTCGGGAGGTGAAGGGTGAGGGCATATGGACTATAGTGAAAGCGTGCCGTCGCCTGCCGAGATGCTGCCGGCCTGAGTCCTTTGCGTCATGAACGACCTCACCATCATGCTGCGTCAGCCGGGGAACTCGGCGGAACTACTCGCAACCGTGTACGAGGAGCTGCGCCGGCTCGCCGCGGCGCGAATGGCGCGCGAGTCCGCCGGGCAGACGCTCCAGGCGACCGCGCTGGTGCACGAGGCGTGGCTGCAACTCGTCGGTGAAGGCGACCGGTCCTGGGAAAGCCGCGCGCACTTTTTCGGCGCGGCGGCGCACGCGATGCGGCGCATCCTGGTGGATAAGGCGCGCCGCAAGGCCCGCGTGAAACGAGGTGCCGGCAGCGTGCGCGTCGACCTTACCGACGTGGACGTGGCGGAGTTCACACCGGACGGCGACGTATTGCTGATCAACGAGGCCTTGGAAAAGCTCGAACTCGAAGATCCCGACCAAGCCCGCATCGTGGTGCTGAAGTTTTTCGGCGGCCTGACCAACGAGGAAGTCGCGCAGACGCTCGGCATCGGCGAGCGCACGGTCTATCGCCAATGGGTCTGTGCCAAGGCCCGCCTGTTCCGCTGGGTGCGGGCGGAAGGATGATTTTCTTGGCAGGATTTTCCCCGCGATGGCGCGTGTGCTTTCAAACGGGTTTTACATGACAGCCGAGAAACAATTGGAGGATGCGGTATTCTTCGCGGCCCTGCACGTGCCGGACGCGGCGCAGCGCCGGGTCTTCCTCGACCAGGCGTGCATGGACAACCCGGAACTGCGGGCGGTGGTCGAGGAAATGCTCGCGGCGCAGGAGGATGCCGACCGCTTGATCGACCGCGGCTACTCGGCGATCGCGCGGAGTGCGGACGAGATCCGCGAGATCCCGCCTGCCGAGTTCGCGGTGAATGGTGTGCTGGTGGACGAGCGGATCGGAAAGACCATCGGGCGCTACACGATCCTGGAGAACCTCGGCGAAGGGGGGTGCGGCAACGTCTATCTGGCAGAGCAGGAGGAGCCGGTGAAACGGCGGGTGGCAATGAAGGTCATAAAGCTGGGCATGGATACTCGCAGCGTGATCGCGCGATTCGATGCCGAACGGCAGGCGTTGGCGATGATGGATCACCCGAACATTGCGCGGGTGCTGGATGCCGGCGCGACCGACACCGGACGGCCTTATTTCGTACTCGAGCTTGTGCATGGCACGCGGATCACCGACTTCTGCAACTCGAACCGCTGCGACCTCCGCCAGCGGCTGGAGCTTTTCATCCAGGTCTGCAAGGCGATCCAGCACGCGCACCAGAAGGGCATCATCCATCGCGACATCAAGCCGTCGAACGTGCTGGTGGCGATGCACGACGGCGTGCCGGTGCCCAAGGTCATCGACTTCGGCATCGCCAAGGCGATCGAGGGCCGCCTGACCGACGAGACGCTGCACACGCAGCACGAGCAGCTTCTCGGCACCCCCGCCTACATGAGTCCGGAGCAGGCGCAACTCGGGCGGCTGGATGTGGATACGCGCAGCGACGTGTACAGCCTCGGCGTGTTGCTCTACGAACTGATGGCCGGCCGCCCGCCCTTCGAAGGCCAGGAACTCTCCAAGGTCGGCGCGGAGGAAATGCGCCGGATCCTGCGCGAACGCGAGCCGCAAAGGCCGTCGGTGCTGCTGGCAAGTCTGGACGCGGAGGCCTTGAAAGCGGCGGCGGAGGAACGGCGGGGCGAGCCTGCCCGCTTGCTCTCGCAGGTAAGAGGAGACCTCGACTGGATCGTGGTGAAGGCGCTCGAAAAGGACCGCGCCCGCCGCTACGACACGGCGAACGGGCTGGCGATGGACGTGCAGCGCTTTCTCCGCGACGAGCCGATCACGGCGCGTCCGCCGGGCCGGCTTTATCTGTTAGGGAAGCTTTTGCGCCGCCACGCGGTCTTCTTTGCCGCGGGGACGCTGGTCATGCTCGTGCTAGCTGGCGGCCTGGGTGCCTCGACATGGCTGTATTTCAAGGCGAAGCGGGCGCGCGAGGTGGCCGAGCGGGCGCTGGCCAATGAGGAGGTCCTGCGCAAGGAGGCCGAGTCCCGCGAGAATCTGACCAACGCGGTGATCCTCTTGCGACAAGGCGATCACGAAGGCGCGGCCAAGGCTGTCGCTGCCATGAAGGACCGCCCGCGCCAGCCGAGTCTCGATGGGGTGACTGCCCTGCGTTCCGTCGGCGAATGGCTGGCAATCCAAGGACGATGGGAGGAGGCGTCAGAACGGTTCCTGTGGTTGTTAGAGATCGACAAGCTCGATCCCTGGGGCCCGGTCACCCTCGACACCCAGGCCTGCGGGGTGGTGCTGGTGGAGAGCCGCGACGGCGCGCTCTACCGGCAGTTCTGCGAGGATGCGATCACCGCCGTCCAGGCCTCGTCCACCAATGGCGATGCGGTCAGCCGGGTGTTGAAAACCTGCCTGCTGTTGCCTCCTGACGCTCGGTTGAACGAACTCTTGCAGCCGCTTGGCGAGACCTCGGAAACGTGGTTCGCCACGCTTCCTGCCAACCAGAAGTATCAATGGGCATTGATTCCCCTCAGCCTGTGGCATTTCCGGCAGGGCGAGTATTCGATGTTGGTCGAGATCGCACGGCCGCTCGCCGACCGGCCGTCTGGAAACGATGCCTTGGTTCCCACGGTGCAAGCAATCCTCGCCATGGCACTGTGGAATCAAGGCGAGCAGGACCAGGCCCGCGCCCTGCTGGCCCGGGTCCGCGAGGCGGTGGATCGCCATTTCGCGGTCCCGGTGAAGGTCGGCGACATGCGTCGCGGGCTTTGGTACGACTGGCTGTTTGCCCGGATCATGATGCGCGAGGCGACGATGTTGATCGGCGAGGAGTGACCGCGCGAAAAAACTTTCCGGAAAGTTTTTTGGCAGGTTCGGCGGGGAGGATGGCGCGTGGGAGACAGAAGCCTCCAACCCAAGAGGCGTGAACCCATGAAATCCAATTATATCCTCCGGACGTCCAGTCACGTCAAATTCGCCACTTGGAGCCTTTGCTTGTCCGCAGCTGGCCTGATCTCCGCGGTTCATGCCGCGACCTTGACGTGGGACGCCAGTGGTGCGAATCCCGCCGCTCCCACCGATGGACCCGGAACCTGGGACACCACCGTTGCGAATTGGAGCAATGGCGCCGCCGATATTGCGTGGCCGGACACCGCCGCCGATGTCGCGGTGTTCGGAGCCAACAACGGAGCGGCGGGCTCCATCACCGTGGACATGGTGACCGTCAACGGCATCACCTTCAATGCGGCAGGATCGGGAACCTACGAGCTTGCCGGTGGCATGGTGACCCTTGACGGCACCACGCCGACGCTTACCGCGAATGTCGATGCCACGATCGCTTCCCCCATCGCAGGCACCGTGGGGCTGACGAAGGCCGGAACCGGCATCCTCACCCTTTCCGGCATCAACTTCTACTCCGGCAGCACGGCGGTCACTGCGGGGACGCTCACGGTGAAACAACCGGGAACCGCGGTTGGCACTGTCGCCGGCCAGGTCCTTGGCGCGGATGACGTTTCGATCAACTCGTCCGGCACCCTTTACATCGACGACGAAGGCAACGGCACGGCCGCGGGCGAACGAATTCTTTCCGTTGGCAACACCATCACGGGGACGGGTACGCTTCAGGCGAGGGCGAGTTCGGTGCATACCGCCGGCTGGAGCTCGGTGAACCTCACGGGCGATCTCAGCGGATTCTCCGGAACGTTCAATATCCTCGCCGGATCCACCACCAACCGCGGCAAGGCCAAGTTTACCGCGGCTTCGCAGGCGGAGGTGCTGTCCTCAAGTGCCACCGTCAACGTGGAGAACGGCGCGCAGCTCTACCTCACCCAGGGATTCAATTACGGATTCGGGATCCATTTGAATGGTGGAACCGGCGGAGAGAATTTCGGTTCGCTGCGTCTCGACAATGGTGCACTCGATGTCACGGGCGCGCTCACGCTGCATGCGGATTCCATCATCAGCGGCAACGGCAAGATCAGCGGGGCCATTGGAGAAAGCGGCGGCAGCTATCGCCTCACCAAGGTCGCCAACAACGTCACGGTCCTCACCGGCCCGAACACCTACGGCGGTGGCACGACGATCAGCGCGGGCACTGTATCAGTTGGGAATGACACCGCGCTGGGCTCCGGCGCGGTGACCATCGGCGGCGGCAATCTGTCGAACACCACGGGCGTGACGATTGCCAACAACGTCACGTTGAACAACGGCACCACCTTCACCGCCGGTAGCGGAACCCTGGCGCTGAACGGCAACATCACCGGTTCGCCCACCGGAAATTGGAACCTGACAGCGACCAACAAGATCACCCTGGCGGGGACCAACAGCACCACGAGCACGGGAAATTTCGCCGGATTCATCGTCACCGGTGCCGGTGGCCTGGACATCACGGGATCGACCACGGTCAACGGGGCCGCCGCCAACCAGCAGTCCGGCTACCTCAGCCATGCGGGGAACTCCACCCTCACGGTGAAATCGACTGGATCGCTCGCCATCAACGGCACGACCAACGCGAGCTTTCCCAACTCCATCGTCGGCCAGAACGCGGCGGGGACCAGCACGCTGGTCGTGGACGGCGGTGGCCTGACCATCGGCGCAAACACCGGATTCGCGCTGGGCAACAACGTGGCAACCGCCACCGGTGTGCTGACGGTTTCCTCCGGCATCGCCACGATCAACCGCGGCAGCACGACGGCCGCGGATATCCGGTCGTTTATCGCCCTGGGCCGGGACCTGGCAAGCGGCACGATCAACCTCAACGGTGGCATCCTGGCCACCGATCGCAACTTTGTCCGCGATGGCAGCGGCGGTGCCAACGGCGGCACGGCGAATTTCGTCTTCGGCGGGGGCACGCTCAAGGCGCTGGCTGACCAAGCCGACTGGCTGAATTCATCGCTGATCAACACCAACCAGCAGGCGCTTTCGTCGGTGACGACCACTTCGGCGGCGTCCACCATCGACGCCAACGGCTTCGCCGTCGGCATCAACAACGCCATCAGCGGCGGTGGCGGCTTCAACATCAACAGCACCACGGGCACGGGCACCGTCACCTTCACCGGCACCAACACCTACTCGGGTGACACGACCGTGACCGCCGGGATTCTCGCCGTGGATGGTGATGCCATTGCAGATGCCAACAAGCTCGTCATCAACGGCGGCAAGGTGGATCCGATGGGTGGCACCGAGGTGGTGGACAAGCTCTTCTTCGGCACCGTCCAACAGCCCGCCGGAACCTATAGCGCCGTAGCCGGGCCCGGAGTCGAATTTGTCAATACCGACCGCTTCATCGGCACCGGCGTCGTGGAAGTGACCGCCGGCCCTGGCGGCTACTCCGCCTGGCGGGATGCCTATGCTCCCGGCCAAGGAATGGACCTCGACCATGATAACGACGGTGTCGATAACGGCATCGAATACTTCATGGGCCAAACCGGCTCCACCTTCACCGCCAATCCGGCTCCCGCGGGTGGAATCGTCACCTGGCCCATGGGCGCCACCTACACCGGCGTCTATGGCACCGACTATGAAGTGCAATACTCCACCGACCTCGTCTTTTGGACACAGGCTCCCATCGGCACGGGCGACAACACCGTGACCGTTTACCCCGGACCCACGCCAGCCCGTTCGGTCGCTTACGACGTACCCAGCGGCGGAAAAAGCTTCGTCCGTCTTGTCGTCACCAACTGATCCCTAAGCGGCTCAGCCGTTCGCCGGAGGTCCTTCCAAGCGGGCCTCCGGCATTCCAACCCGGCACGGCCTCGGTCATTCAATCTGTGCCACTTGACCGGTCTGGTCACTTACGGCCAACCCTCCTCGATCGCAAAAAAACCCGTGAAAAACACCAATCACCTCCCCTTGCGAAGCGCCTCCGATCCGGGTGTTCTCCTCTGTAGTCTTGTCTTCTCGCTTGCCGGAACGCTTTCACCTATTCACGCGGCATCCTTGACCTGGGACTCCAGCGGGGCAAATCCCCTCGCTCCCGTGGACGGGGCTGGCACTTGGAACACTGCCGTCGTGAACTGGAGTGACGGGCTTGCGGACGTCCTCTGGCCGAACACGAACGCCGACATCGCGATCTTCGGCGCGAACAATGGGGCGGCGGGCACGATCGCCGTCGGAACGGTCACCGCCAACGGCATCACCTTCAACGCGGCCGGCTCGGGCAGCTACGCGCTCTCCGGTGGTACGATCACCTTCGGCGGCACCACTCCCACCATCACGGCCAATGTGGATGCCTCCATCGGGTCCCAGCTCTCGGGGGGCGCCGGGCTCACCAAGGAAGGCACCGGCATCCTCACCCTCTCCAGCGCCACCAACAACTACACCGGCGGCACCACCGTCAACGCCGGCACCCTGCGGATCACCGCCACCGCCGCGCTTCAGGGAGCGACCACGGTGAATCCCAGCGGCACCCTCCTGCTCAATGCCGGCAACGTGACCTACGCCAACACCTTCGGCGGATCAGGGACGGTCAATGTCACCACCGGCAACGGCGACGTGACGCTCAGCGGCGCGATGAGCGGCTTCAGCGGCACGCTGGATCTCAACCAAAGCGTCGGCAGCGCCAGCAAGACCCGCTTCACCACCACCCAGGCGAACCTGATCTCGAGCGGCGCGACCATCAAGGTGCGTGCAGGCACCACGCTCTATCTCAACCAGGGCCTCAACTACGGTGCCGCCGTCCAACTGTATGGCGCGGGAAACTCCGAGAACCTCGGCGCGCTCCGACTCGAAGCCGCCGCGAACCAGACCGGCTCCGTCACGCTGTTTGGAAACTCCTTCATCGGAGCCAATGCCAGCGCCGCCACCATCAGCGGCGCGATCGGCCAGAGCGGAGGCAGCTACGGCTTCACCAAGCTGGGCAACAACACCCTCACGCTCTCCAACGCGGCGAACTCCTACACCGGCGGCACCACCGTCACCAGCGGCACGCTTTCGCTCGGAAATGCCACCGCGCTGGCTGGCACCGGCAACCTCACGATGTCGGGCGGGTCGTTTTCCAACGCGGTCGCCGCGAGCTTGTCGAACAACATCACCCTGAACAACGCCAGCACCTTCACCTCCACGGGCGGAACCCTGGCGCTCAATGGCAACATCACGGGCTCCCCCAACGGCAACTGGAACCTGACGGCGACCAACAAGATCACCTTGGGCGGGTCCAACAGCATCACGAACTCGGGAAATTTCGCCGGGCTCATTGTCACCGGTGCCGGCGGCGTGGACGTCACCGGATCGACGACGATCAACGGAGCCGCCGCCAACCAGGAAAGCGGCTATCTCAGCCTTGCCGGAAACTCCGCCATCACGGTGAAATCGACCGGATCGCTCGCCATCAACGGCACATCCAACGCCGGTAAGCCCAACTCCATCATCGGTCAGAACGCGGCGGGAACCAGCACGCTCCTCTTGGACGGCGGCACCCTCACCATCGGCGGCAACACCGGCTTCGCGCTCGGCAACAATGTTACCACCGCCACCGGTGTGCTAACGGTTTCCTCCGGCACCGCCACGATCAACCGCGGCAGCACAACGGCCACGGATATCCGGTCGTTCGTTGCCTTGGGTCGGGACCTCGCAAACGGCACGATCAACCTCAACGGCGGCATCCTGGCCACCGACCGCAACTTTGTCCGCGATGGCAGCGGCGGTGCCAACGGTGGCACGGCGAATTTCGTCTTCGGCGGGGGCACGCTCAAAGCGTTGGCCAACCAGGCCGACTGGCTGAATTCATCGCTGATCAACACCAACCAGCAGGCGCTTTCGTCGGTGACGACCACTTCGGCGGCGTCCACCATCGACGCCAACGGCTTCGCCGTCGGCATCAACAGCGCGATCAGCGGGGCGGGGGGCTTTACCGTCATTGACAGCAGCGGCAGCGGCTACGGAGTCGTCACCTTCGGCGGGGTGAACACCTACAACGGGGCGACCGCGGTCAACAGCGGCAAGCTCGAGCTCGGCGTCAACGGCTCGATCAACAATACCAGCGGGGTTTCACTCGGCAATGGCGGCACCTTCGATGTCTCCGCGAAAGCCGGCGGCTACACGGTGAACAAACTGACAGGCTCCGGTGACGTGATCGGGTCCCTGACGGTCTCGACCCAACTGGCGATCGGCAATTCGCCGGGAACGACCAGCTTCGACGATCTCGCGCTGGGAACGGGCGCGACCTATACCTACGAGCTTACCGGCGGCGGAACCGCGGCCGATCTTGGCAACGTGTCCGGCACCCTCACCCTGGTCTCCGGTACCATCCTGGATCTGGTGCAGCTCGGAACCTACACGATGGGGAACAAGTTCACCTTGTTCGGATACGCCACGGGTTCCCTTGCCGGGACCTTCAGTGACACCGGCAACGTGGAGCTCAACGACGGCGACACCTTCTCGGACGCGGGCGGCCTCTGGCAGATCGACTACGACGACACGACCGCCGGCCTCAATGGGGGCATCGGCACGCGTTTCGTGACGGTCACCGCGGTGCCGGAGCCCGGAGCCGCCTTGCTGGGCGGGCTGGGAATGCTGGCCTTCCTGCACCGCCGCAGACGCTGACTTCCTCAGTCCGCTCCAAATCAACTCACACTCCACGGACCAGACATCCGGAATCATTTTTCCCAATCTGCTGATCGGCCGCATCCACCTGCTTAATGGGTTTTGCAGGGGGACGCCGCGGAGGAAGCGCTGCCTGCCGCGGTTCCGTCTCGGGTTGACGGGACCGCGGCGGGCTCATTAGCTCGTCAATGCTTGTCCCCGCATCATGATCCGCATTTTGCTACCGCTCCTCGTTTTCATCTCGATCTTCATCGCGGTCGCGGATGAGGGGGGCGTGCCGCCGAAGATCAAGGTGCTCATCGTCGAGGGCGTGACGAACCACGCGTGGGAGAAGCGGCTGAACATTGTTCGCGCGATCCTCGCCAAGGATGGTTCGTTCGACGTGGACTTCACCGTCAGCCCCAGCGCCGCGGGCGATCCGGCGTGGGCGACGTGGCGGCCGAAGTTCCGCGACTACGATGTCGTGATTTCCGGCTACAACAACCTTGGTGGCTTGCCGTCGTGGCCGCAGGAGGTGAAGGACTCATTCTTCGCCTACGTGCATGGCGGCGGCGGCTTCTACGCCTTCCACGAGGCGAACAATTCCTTCGCCGAGTGGCCGCAATACAACCAGATCATCGGCCTCGGTTGGCGCGACAAGAGCTTCGGGAAAGCCATCACAGTGAATGCCGACAGCAGTCTCAACGAGATCCTTGCCGGCGCGGGAGAGAATACCAACCACGGTGCCCGCCAGGACGTGCTGGTCACCAAGCGTGGCACCCATCCCATCCATGCTGGCCTGCCCGCGACCTGGATGGTGGCGGACATTGAGGTCTATCGCTACGCCCGTGGCCCGGCGGAAAACCTGACCGTCCTTTCCTACGCTGCCGACCGCGACGGCACCCGCTTTCCCATCGACTGGACCGTGGAGTACGGCGCGGGTCGTACTTACGCCAGCAGCTACTGCCACGTCTGGGGCGATGTCGCGGAGCCGCCGGGCGCGCGCTGCGCCGCCTTCCAGACGGTCTTCCTCCGTGCCATGAAGTGGCTGGCCAAGCGCGATCCGGGCAGCGCCACTCCCGCCGACTTTCCCACGCCCGCGGCCACTTCGCTGCGCTCCTACGAGGAAGGGGTCAGCGGCCTCGACTCCGCGCCCGCGGTCAGTCCTTTCAACAACGGCATCCTACCGACCAAACCGACACCGGTGAACAGCGTTGCTGTCGAGCAGGCCTTCGCGAATCTATCACTGGACTCGCCGATCCAGGTCACTCCATTTCCCGGCTCCTCCGACCTGCTGGTGGCCGAGACCGACGGTCGCCTCTACCGGGTTCCGGACGACGACGCCACCACCACCCGCACCCTGCTCCTCGATATCCGCGACCGGGCTTGGTACTACAACTGGACGACCAACGACAACGGCACCAAGCACGGCGGCATGCAGACCTTCGCCCTGCACCCGCGCTTCGGGAAAGGAGAGGGGAGGGACTTCATCTACATTTTCTACCTGCACAACGAGGACGACGCCGCGACCGCTAGCACGCCCTACTACGACCGGCTGTCGCGTTTCACCTGGAACGCCGGGGGCGCGGCCTTCGATGCGGCCAGCGAGCTGATCCTCATCAACCAGTACGACACCACCAAAGGACACGATGGTGGTGGCTTGGTCTTCGGGCCGGACGGTTTTCTCTACATCGCTTACGGCGACGAGGGCATCCAGGGCACCGGGGCCGCCGGCTACACCCAGATGCTCGATGGGCGCGTGCGCTCCGGCGTCTGGCGGATCGATGTGGACCAACAGGGCGGCAGCGTCAGTCATCCCATCATCCGCCAGCCTTACAATGCCTCGCCGTCGCATGGCTCCTACACGCAGGGATATTTCATCCCGAACGACAACCCGTGGGTGAATCCGGACGGCTCGGTGATGGAGGAATTCTACGCCATTGGCCTGCGCCAGCCGCACCGGATGACCCACGATGCGGCGACTGGCTTCTGGATTGGCGACGTGGGCCACGAGTCCCGCGAGGAGGTCGACGTGGTGGATGCCCCCGGCCTGAACTTCCAGTGGAACTACAAGGAAGGAAACGCCGCGGGATTCCGCGCTGCGCCGGTCCCCCTGATCGGCACCGAACGCGCGCCGGTCTTTGACTACAGCCACTCCGGCGCCGACTCGCTCGGCAACTGCGTGATCGGCGGCTACGTGTATCGCGGCACCGCCATCCCCTTCCTCCAAGGGAAGTACATCTTCGGCGACAACGGCTCCCAAGGAATCCACGCGCTCGACTACAATACTAGTACGAAGACTGCGAACTCGGTGACGCGGATCGGCCAGGCCCGCAGTGGCAACATCTGGACCGGCATCTCTTCCTTCGGCCATGATGCGGACGGTGAGTTGTTCGTCACGCAAATGGGTGCCGGCCAGGCCGGCAACGGCCGAATCTTCCGCATCATGCCGGACACCGGCACCATCCAGAACTCGATCTTTCCCGCGACGCTGTCTGCCACCGGTCTCTTCACGAATGTGGCGACGCTTGCGACGATTCCGGCGCTGATTCCCTACGAGGTGAACATGCCGCTGTGGTCGGACGGCACTGAAAAGCAGCGCTGGATGATGATCCCCGGCGATGGCACGCCGAACATGCCCGCCGAACGCATCACCTACAGCGGCAGCGGGCGGTGGAACCTGCCAGTCGGCTCGGTGCTGGTGAAGCATTTCGCCCTGCCCGGCGGAGTGAAGCTGGAGACCCGCTTGCTGGTCCGCGGCAGCGATGGCGAGTGGGGTGGCGTCACCTACAAGTGGCGCGCCGATGGCAGCGAGGCCGATTTGTTAGAGGAAGGCGCGAACGAAACGATGGTCATCGGCGGCGACCCGGTCGATTACCTGTATCCAGCCCGCACCCAGTGCAACACCTGCCACTCGACGCTCGCCGGCGGCGTGCTCGGACTCAGCACCCGCCAGCTCAATCGCAGCCTCACCTACGCCACCGGACGCACCGTGAACCAGATCGAGACGCTCAGCGAACTGGGCTTCATCGAATCCGCGGTGAGCGAGGTTTCGCTGCGCAACGCCCTGGCTTCCTCCGACCGTGCCGACGAATCGGTCGGAGACGAGGACTTCGTCCGCGCCTACCTCGACAGCAACTGTTCCCACTGCCACTTGCCCGGTGGCAATCGCGCGAACTTCGACGCCCGGCTCACCACGCCGCTCGCGTTTCAGAATCTCCTCTGCGGCGTGGTGAATGACGACCTCGGCATCGACGGCGCGGCGGTGATCAAGCCCGGCCTTACTGGCCAATCCATGCTGCTCAGCCGCATGAACACCATCGCCGGCCACCGCATGCCGCCGATCGGCCGCGGGCGCATCGATCAGGAAGCAGTCGTCCGCCTCGCAAACTGGATCTCGGGCATGGAGGTGGATTCATGCGCCGGTCCGCAGGGTAGCCTCGCCGCCTTGGAGAGCCAGGCCATCGGCAATGGCAACCAGCCCGCCACGACCGTGGCCGCGGACACGTGGCACTCGAACATGGTCATCAACAAGACCGAGACCTTCACCAACACCACCGGCGCGACGCTCGACATCACCTTCGACCGCTTCCTGTTCCATGCCTCCGCCGTCACCGGCACGCCGCTCACGCCCTTCGTCGTAAGGGTAAATGCCGGCACCAACAACTTCACCGTCCGCGCCATTGGCGACACGGTCACGACGCATGCCCTTGGCGCGAACGACCTGCCCTTCGCCGCCACACCGGTGACCCTCGCGCTCGCCGCGGGCGAAACCATCGCGATGGGCTTCCTCGATGCCTATCCCAATGGCTCCGGCGCCGCTGGGGCGGGGGATATCTCTTGGGACACCGTCGCGACCGCCGACTCGATCCACTACTCGGGTGCTTCCGGCGTGAACGGCTCCTTCAGCGTCACGGTCGGGTCTGCGCCGGACTTCGGCTCGACGGTCAACACCACCTTCGGGCGGAACTACTACTACTCCATTACTTTCCTCAAGCCGTGGCGCATCGGCAACGAGCACTCGCCCGGCGCGTCGCCCGCCGCCGACACCTGGGCATCGAACATGATCATCAACGAGACCGACACCTTCACCAACGATACCGGAGTGCTGCTCAACATCACCGTGGACCGCTTCCTCTTCCACGCTGCGGCGGTCACCGGCACGCCGCTCACGCCCTTTGTGGTGAGGGTGAATGGCGACAACAACTTCACCGTGGTCGCGGTGGGAAGCACCGTGACGAGCCACGTCACCGGCGCGAACAACGTGTCCTTCTCTGCCTTTCCCGTGCCGCTGACCCTGGCTCCAGGCGAAACGATCGCAATGGGCTTCCTCGATGCCAATGCCGATGGTTCCGGCGC
The DNA here is from genome assembly GCF_025950235.1 of Luteolibacter arcticus. Taxonomy (NCBI): domain Bacteria; kingdom Pseudomonadati; phylum Verrucomicrobiota; class Verrucomicrobiia; order Verrucomicrobiales; family Verrucomicrobiaceae; genus Neoluteolibacter; species Neoluteolibacter arcticus. The sequence continues at coordinate 138,354 of NZ_JAPDDT010000016.1, forward strand.
TTCCGGTGCGGGGGTGGTCGCCTTCAACTCGTCCGCTCCCGCCGACCAGATCCACTACTCGGGCGGCAGCGCGACCGGCAATTCCGGCAGCGTGGCCGTCGGCCTCGCGCCCGGCTTCGGGTCATCCATCACCACCACCTTCGGGCGCAACTACTTCTTCTCGATCACCATCACCCCGACGGTTGACGAGTCCGACATGGACGACGACGGCTTGCCCGACACCTGGGAACGCGCCTATGCTGCCGAGCTTGGCTTGTTAGAGCCGGGTAGGGACAGCGATGGCGACGGCTTCGCCGACGAGGACGAGCGCCAGATGGGCACTCATCCGCTCGATGCCACCAGTCGATTGCAGGTCATCGAGTGGCGGCCGGATGCCGCGGGCCAGTTCGTCCTCGGTTCCTTTTCCTCCATCCCCGGCCGCAGCTATCGCTTGCTGGTATCCGACGATCTCACCACATGGACCGACCGCGGAGTGATCCGCGCCGCCCATTGGCCGGCCAGCGAAACCCCGTTCGAACTCGATCCAGGTGAAGCCTTGCCCGGAAAACTTTTCATCAAGGTTGCCACCCTTGGCGATTGATTGACCCATAAACTGAGAACCGCCCTCATCCTGGTGTCTCCGCTTGTCGGATGCGCGCAGTCTATTCGAGGACCCGCCTTCATCCACCCTTGACCCGTTTGCCTCATAGAACCTGAGTCGACCGGCCCCCTAGTCGGTCTGCGGGAGATCCGCCCGACGACTGGAGGTAGCCACGTCACCGTCTCGCTGGCCATTCGCAACAGCCCCTGCGTTTCCGATGCCACGCGGGAGATGACCCAGAAACATGAGCGTCGGTGGGCGGAATCGGCTGCCACGACTTAACCAACGGATGCCTGGCTATTCGGCAAGCGAAATGCAATCAAGGGAGTTCCGCGACGTTCAGGTCTTCGACCGGTCGAACGGCGACGAGGTGATCTTCGAGGTCAATCCAGCCGTGTCCACCCGCAACCAGGCTCCCGCAGGCACGCTCTACTTCGGCGCGGGCATCCAGCAGGACAGCATGAACGGCTTCGAGCTCCGGCTCGACAATCTCTTCGTTTCGACCGCGCCGATCGATCCCGGAACTGGCATTGCGCCGGCCGATCCGGCGATCACCGCGGTGTTCTTCGAAGGTGGCGATCTGAAGGTCACCTTCAGCCCCGGCGGTGCCGGTTTCATCCTCACGTCGTCGAACAACCTGATCGCTCCCTTCGCCGAGCAATCGGCCGCCACTTACGATGGAGTCGGCACTTTCACGGTCCCGGCCCCCGCATTGAACCCCGGTCGCGATTTCTTCCGCGTTGAAACCGCGCCCTGAGCACTCCTCGAAACTAAGAAACCTATGAACAGAGCTCCCATCATCCTCACTTCCCTCCTGCCCGCCCTTGGCACGGCTGAATCACCTCGGCACCCTCGACAACCGCTACAGCTTCGACGGCCCGTCGGACTCCCACGGCCAGTCGTTTACCACCGGGACTACCGGCACGCTGGAATACCTCCACATGGCCTACCGCTTGGCCCGTTGACGGCGCTTCGCTTCCAAGACCACCGTCCCCTCGGCGGACAGTGCCGTGTCGCCCATTAAAGTGGTTGAACTGAGTTTCGGCGAGTATAGTCGGCCTCCGAAGTTGCCGCTCCGCGTTCGAAGGGATCTAATGGGACAGCTGAAAAGCAAGCCACTCCCGCCCGGCCCTCAAGCTTCATTTCATTGTCTGAGTTCGTCGCGAAATCCTTTTGGAGGCGGCGTTAATAAAGACAGCCCGCGGCCGGTAATTCCGCGTGTCTTAGCGCGGAAGTGGCGGCGGAATCAAAGGGCTTCTTCAGCAAACTTTTCGGTTGGTGAGCAAAAATGATTCCCAGTGGGCTGTACCGACGAACTTCTCGGCCGCTCAAGTCGCATCGCGGACTTCTGCGCCGGAGCATAGTGTATCCGGCCGCGGTCAAATCTGACGAGAGTGGCGCGCGGCGATCCAGCCGCACAAAAGCTTAGACCGTGCTTACGGCTGCTTGTGGGTGTAAGGTCCGGTGGCCGGCCTCCACAAGCAATTGGATCGCCTTTACTATCGCGTGTCCATAGACCAATAGTTGAGGATGTGAGACCCCAGCTGACCAAGACCATCGAAATCACACAGTTCGTGGATCTCGCTGACATCGAGCCCATGCTCTTCGAAAAGCCCTACTATCTGGAACCGGAAAAGCGGGGACGGAAGGCCTATGTGCTGCTGCGTGAGACTTTGCGGCAGACGGGCAAGGCAGGTATCGCCCGGGTGGTGATCCGCACCCGCGAGTATCTCGTGGCGATGTTTGTGCGGGACGATGCGATCATTCTGGAGGTCATGCGATTCCCGGAGGAACTCCGGCCGCCGTCCAAGCTGGACCTGCCGGCAAGCGATGACGCCCAACTGCAACCGAGTGCCAAGGAGCTGGATCTCGCGAAGCACCTCGTTGAGAACATGACCGAAGAGTGGGACCCGGCGATGCGCCACGATGAGTATCAGGCGGCATTGCTAGCCTATGTGGAGCATAAGGTCGCCAGTGGTGCTACCGCCGCAGTGAAAGGTGGCGAACGCGACAGGGATGGCAGCGTTACCGCGAATAACACGATCGAACTTGCAGCTTACCTCGAGAAGAGCCTGTTGGAGAAGAAGCCGTCAAAGGTAACGGCGAAAAGGACGGCAGCTGAAAAGGCAGGTAACAAAAGCTGCGGCGAAAAAGGCCGCCAAGAAGTCGGCTTGATCATGAATGACCACGACTACGAGCGGGCGAACGAAGAAGATCGTCTTCACTTCATCCAATGCGCTGGCAAGTGGTTTGATTGCCGCGACCTCGCTGAAGTCCTTTCGCACCAAGAGCAGAGCCGGCGAATGAAATGGCAGCCGAGCCGCCCGCAGGTGTTTGAACATACTTGTAAGGGAAGCGATCGGCGGTGTTACCCCGCGACTAACACCGCACCGTCGATGATGATATCGACGGCCGGCGATAACTTGATCGCCGGGGAATCATCGAGCGTCCTCCCGCAGGCTCCCGCTCCCTCATCGCTACTTGCTTGTCTGCAGGCCGCGGAGGATCAGGTCGAGTCCCGCTTCGAACTGGCGGTCGGCGTCTGGCGCGAAGAGCTGCTCGAGGACCGCGGTCGCGCGCGGATAGGGTCTGGTGGCTCCAGCGAGTTCGGCCAGGTTCCGGCCTTGGGTGGGGCGCAGCTCCTCGATCTCCCACAGGCAATAGGCTCGCACGTAGAGCCGAAGTGTCTGATAGGCCACGGCCTGAGCCACGGGAGCGAGCCCTGCCTCGGCCAACGCCGAAAGGGCTGATTCAATCAGCGGCAACGCACTCGTGGGCGGGGTCGGCCGGGTCATGGCGACGCGAAAGAGATTCGGCTGCTCTTGGGCGAAGGCCCGGAAACCGCGGCAGATCGCTTTGAGCCGGCTCTTCCAAGATCCCTTCGCAGGCGGCGAGGGAAGGCGGCTCATCGTGAGGCTCGTCGCGGCATCCAAGATCGCTTCCTTGTTAGGAAAATGGTTGTAGAGGGCCATCGCCTTTACGCCCAGCACTTCCCCCAAGCGGCGCATGGTGAGTGCCGCTTCGCCCTCGGTGAGGATGAGCTGCAGGGCCGCTTCGGCCACCTCTTGCGGGGTGAGCGATTCGCCCGCCGCGGGACGGCCGGGTCCCTTCTTCGGCTTCCGCTTCGGGTTCTGCGTGAGGTCTTGTGGCTCTTTCATAATGAGGCGTTCGGCTTGTCGGATGGGTTCAATGGCTTAGGCCACTGCCCTTTTGCCAAGGTCAGCCCGATCCGTAAAGATACAAGGTAAAGATTTTTTGTTGACGACGTATATTTACGCCGTATGGTTCGCTCATGACTCGCACATATTCGAGCCCAACATGGTCCCCTACCGGGCGGCGCGTCCGCTCGCTCACGCTTGCCGCGGCGTGCCTGCCGCTCGCCAGCTGCATGGTCGGACCGAACTACACGCCTCCGACGCCGGACATGCCGGCGGCCTATGGAGAACTCCATGGCGCTGCTGCGACGGCGTCGTATACGACGAGCAACGGCGAGGCGGCCTGGTGGCGCCGCTTCAACGATCCCGAGCTTGTATCCCTGGTCGGCCGGGCGGTCGCCGCGAACAACAACCTGGAGGTGGCCGAGGCAAAAGTGCGGCAGGCCCGCTCGGCGCGGGAGATCGCCCGTTCGTTCCTTTATCCGCAAATCGGCGTGGGTGCCTCGGCTCTCCGCTCCCGCGCCAGCGAGGCGGCCACCGGACTGCCGAGCGGGGGTCTGGAGGGAAACCTCTTCCAAGTCGGCTTCGATGCCGAGTGGACCGTGGATCTCTTTGGCGGGACCCGGAGGCTCGTCGAATCGGCAGCCGCCGATGAGCAGGGCGCGGAAGCCCGGCGGCGGGGAGTGGTGCTCATGGTCGCGGCCGAGACGGCGCGCGCTTACGTGGAACTTCGCGGGGCGCAGCGAGAGCTTGCAGTCGCTCGCGCCACTCTCGCGGACCAAGTCGAGACGCACGAGGTGACCGAGGATCGCCACGCCAACGGGCTGGCATCGAAACTGGAAGTCGTGCGGGCCAGAACCGAGGTCGAGGTCACCGCCGCGGAGATTCCCTCCATCCAGCAGGCCATCCGCGCGTATGTGCACGTGCTTTCAACGCTCATGTCGCTGGAACCGACGGCTCTCGATGGAGAGCTGGCTGCCACCGCCCCCATTCCTGCCGTGCCCCAGCGGATCTCAGTGGGAGTGCCGTCCGATATTCTGCGCCGCCGGCCGGACGTCCAGGCGGCGGAGCGGCAGATCGCCAGCGCGACCGCCCAAGTGGGAGTGGCGACGGCAGAGCTGTTCCCGAAGGTGAAGCTGGGGGCGTCCGGTGGGCTGTCCAGCCGCGAAACCGGCGATCTTCTCAACGGAAACTCGACCGGTGCCTCGAGCACCCACTACCTGGCGGGACCAGCGGTCAATTGGACGCTCTTCGATGCCCATCAACCGGCAGATGAAGAACTTTACCCCAACCCGCCGCCATCGGTTCTAACGATCTGAGGGACATCCCATTCATGTCGTTTCTACGGTTGAAATTTTGATATCCCCGGTGCTGTCATGATTTGAGGGGCGGAAGAACCTGCCAGTAAGGCAGGGCTTCCCGTTTCGGGACGGACTTGTGGTAAAAATCGAAGTAGACCCGCACGTGTTCGTGACCCATGTCGGACTTGAGCGCGTCGAGATCGTTTTCAACGGCAAGGGTGTAGCTGCCGAACGAATGCCTCAGTGCGTCCTGCTTCTCGCTACCATTAATTCCCGCTTCGCGCCTCACGCGGGTCGCCTTCTGAATCCATCTGGCAGGTGCGACTTTGCCCGACCGCTTTGGTTCGGGAGTTTCCTCCATCCATGCCTTTAGAGTCGGGTTAATGCGGATATTTCGCCGGCGTGCTTTTTTTGCAACTGACGGACCAATGCGGATGTTCAGTAGCTCAAGTGAGATGTCTTCCCAGCGGATCTTCGCGGCTTCGTCGGGACGAACGCCAGCAAAGGCCATCAGGGCGAAGACTGGCGCGCAGCCTGCACATGCCTTGTCGAGCCCGGACGGGTAGTCGCGACACGCATCCATCAACCGCCGGAGTTCCTCGGGAGTGTAGATGCTCACGTCTCCCGCATGATCGGGGCGCCTTTCGACATGAACACGTTTGGCTGGATTTTCGTCCAAAGTCCCGGTTTTCACACAATCGCCCAGCACGGTCCGAACATAGCCGAGCCCGTTTTTCCATCGCGTTTTGCCGGACGTTGTTTCATCGAGTGCGGAGGCGATTGAATCAGGTGTGATGTCACAGACATTCATGGCCATAAACCCATCAGGTAGCGCCTTTCGCCAGTTTCGGAAGTCCAGCAGGGTGCGCACGCGGTGATTCGGTCGCCTCGCTACCGCGGAGGCCCAAGCAACGGAAAGGGTCGGTGCCTTTGCCCTCGCATCGTGGTGGGATGCGTAGAATCTTGCGCATTGGGTTAGGCTGACGCCAAACGGCTGCAGAATCTCTTCCGCCGAAACTGCATCCTCTGCCAATGCATGACGGATTGATGCGCTTTTCTCCCGGCGACCTTCAGCGACGGCCCTGAGTCTCTGGGCTTCGGCTTTTGCCCCGTCTCGTGTTCCGAAGTAGCGACGTCTAAGTTTGCCTGTATCCGAGATCGACGCCGGCACGTGCAGGAGCCATCCCTTTGGGGTGTTGTTGATTTTGAAGGATGCTTTTCTCGCCACGTCGCGGATGGTGCACTATCGCAGTAATTTGTCGAAAAATCCCCGAATTGGACCAAATAAACCAAGAATGGCTGTTAATAGCGCTTGGTTTTAGCGGATGTAGATCGGTTTGCAAAACCGCTATTCGAGGGTTCGATTCCCTCCTCCGCCTCCATACTGAAGACCAATCAGTTAAGGTGAGTCTTCAGTGGGGTTGCCAACGGCAATAGTAACGCCGGTCCAGTCCAGGGAAGTCCGGAAAGGTCCCGCTGGGAGAGGGTGACCAGCATCGTCGAAACGAAGGACAAGCAGGCGATGTTCTTTATCACCGCGTCCTTCATCGCCGGCAGTGTAGCATCTGCGAGGCTTCGATTTCGTGAAAAGGTTTCTGGATGCTGTGGGTCCAGCAATCCGGCTCACCCCAGAGCGACCGTGGGCAGGGAAGCTCGCTTCCGCTTCACAATCCTGCTGTTCGTGTCCCCGTTATGGGGACTATGCAGAATGGCGCTAACTTAAGGCGGATTTGTGAGCCGTGATGAACTACTGGCATTCTAGTAGCTGCTTGCAAACAATGAC